>JANXEA010000018.1 GCA_025059045.1 Candidatus Bathyarchaeota archaeon
ATTTTGCATTTCAAATCGAGATGCAAAAGAATATGCCAACTTAATCGTAAGTATAACCGTTTATGGAATTAAGCCGAATAAACCGCGGCGGTGCTAAACGTTATGGCCTTTGAAAACTATTTTCAGAATTTGCAGCTTGAACAGCTTTTCAGAAAGCTGAATGCTCCCAATCCCGAGTTACTTGCGAAGGAAGTCCAGTATTTCACAGCGGAGGAAGCTGAAAAGAGAGACAAAATCATATTAGACTATTTTGGAGAAAATGGAGTAAACAAAATAGTCAACACCATTCACGAATTTTTATTTACAACGCCGAGTCCCCCGCAAGATGCGAAAGTTTTAGATGTCGGAGCTGGTTCCGGCTTTTTCACAGTTAAGCTATATAATAGGTTTCGCCAAACATTGCACAATGTTCAATTTTATGCCATGGACGCAACCCCAGCTATGCTTAATTCATTAAGAAAGAAGAGCGACGAAATAACACCATTTGTAGGAATAGCTGAAAATATCAAGGGCAGCATAACAGAGGCAAGAAAATACTTCAATATTCCACTCAGATTTGACGCAGCATATTCAACGTTAATGCTTCACCACAGCGCTGAACCAGCAAAAGTCTTCCAAAGCATTAAAGAAATTCTAAAAAGAAAAGGCAGAGCCATTATTATAGACCTTTACAAACATAACTTTGAAGAGTTCAAAAAAGAATTGGGCGATATTCACTTAGGCTTCGATGTAAAAAGCATCAATGAAATGGCATGCGAACATTTTTCAAAAGTCAAAATCGAGAAGATTGGAGGCATCTGCTGCGATTGTTCAGGACGCTCCGCAGAAATATTCGCTACTTTTTTAGAATGCTAATTCAGTAATTTCATAGAAAAATACAAAGGTAAAAGCACTTTCTTCACATTCTTTTAATGTCTCTTAAACGCAATAAAGTTCATTTAGCAAGGATCTTGGAACTTTCGTAATTTAGAAATTTCCGCTTGAAACGCCTTATACGCATGTTATTGGGCATCTGGTGAGAGCCCATCAGAAACTCAAATTTAGAAAAGCATTTGTGGACTAGACAGGCGTTGGCAAGCCCGTTCTCGAAGAAATCCGCAACCAAGGCTTAGGCAATGTTGAAGGCTTGAAGTTTACGGTTCAAACAAAAGAAGAGCTGCTGTCGAACTTGAAGATTACCATGAAGCAGAACCGCTTGGCGATACCGTATCATAGGCAACTGTGCAAGCAAATAAACGAGCAGCAGTACGCACACAGCAAAAGCGGGCACTCGCAGTTTAGTCACCCAGCAAATAGCCACGACGACATGTTATGGTCGTTAGCCTTAAGCGCTTATGCAGCAAGAGAACTGCCGAGAAAAGAACCAACATTCACATTTGATTAATTAAAAACTACAGTAGTCTCTAATTAACATATCCACCATATCGAGTTACAAACTCTTTGACCCTTTGTCTTGCATCAAACAACTTCCTTGCAAGTAAACCCAATTCTCTATAAAAAGATAGAGGGTCATCAATAGCAAGTATCCTCAACTTTTTATATTTATTATTCAAGTTCAAAATCAAAAGCAAATTCAAACAGCGGGAAGTCCTTGAAAAGCTTAGAAGTGGAGAAACAAAAGTGCTGATAGCCACAAGCGTAGCTGAGGAAGGCCTGGGCATTCTGATAGACTACGGGGTTTTTAAGAGTCTATTCAAGCGAGATACGCTATATACAACGCAGAGGCAGAACAGGCAGACGTGTAGCTGGAAAAGTAACAATACTAATAGCCGAGGAACGGTTGATGAGGCCTTCTACTGGTCAAGCATTTCAAGAGCCAGAAAAATGAAACGAATAATAAGCCAACTAAACAGGAAGATGCCAGAACTGCTCAAGGAAAAGGCCAAGCCGGCTATAACTCTGATGGACTATCAGCCACAAACAAAGCAAGCCCCAATAAGCACTCAAATGCTTCATACAGAGGCGGCTATGCCCAGAAAATAGCTTTGGAAACCCCAAACAATTCAGACGAAAGGCCTAAGCCAAGCCTTAAAATGGCTTATGGAAAACCTTCCAAACCAAACAATCCCAATAGAGGAAGTTGTCAAACGGGCTTACGAAGAGGAAGGCCTAGAAAAGGCAACTGTTGAAACAGCCATATGGCGCCTAACACAACAAGGCGAGATATACAGACCAGAAACAGGAAAAATAAGAAGACTATAAAAAGGAACTCACTTAATTTTTTAATTGCATACGGCTAGGCCCACCATATTCATTGGCTAATCAAGATAAGAATGTTCTCTTTCTTTGATTGATGAAAGTGCTTGGAACTTCTTGATGGCGTATTCGACGATTTTCATGGCTTCTTTGGCGTTTTTCCACTCCTTAAATTTAACCCATTTATGGGGTTCCAGACGCTTGTAGGTTTCGAAGAACTCCTGAATTTCCCTCAGCTTATGTGAGTGAACATCGTTTATGTCTCTGTATCCCTCAAACCTTGCGTCGTTCACCAGCACCGACAATATTTTCGGGTCTACGCCCTTTTCGTCCTCCACTATTAACCCGCCTATAACCCTAACTTTAACGATGCATCCAACTTCTAGAGGTTCATAGGTTAAAGCCATTATGTCAAGAGGGTCTTCATCATCAAACCAGGTCAGCGGAACAAACCCATACTCAACTGGGAAAACCACTGAAGACGGTATTATACGGTCTAAAACGAATGTTTCCCATTGAGTATTGTATTCGTATTTGTCTCTTGAACCGCTTATAACCTCAATGACCATGTTTAGAATTTCGGGAGGTTTTTCTCCGCATGGAATATCACGCCAAAGGTTCATTCCAAACCCTCTTGCCAAAACATATAAACCCATATTTAGCCTTTTTGAAACCCATAAGGAACAATCTTTGATGATGTTTTGGCAGCTAACTATTCCTGAGGTGTTCAGGCTGGCATCGGCGACTGATACTGATTTTGAAGCATACGCAATAGTTCTTGATATTCTGGGTTGACCCTTTTATGTTTCTCTAGAATGGCGCACCCGATTTTATGCCAGTCCCGGGTTATCCTTGGCCACAGCTCGCTGGTCATTAACTGTTTTATCACATATTCTCTTAATGGCTTTTCACGTTTGATCTTCCTCTGGTGCCACTCAAAGCTTATGAGGCCCGCGCGTTTTAAGTACTGGATTATGTGGCCAACTTGATGGTAATCAAGTGGGTATTCCATGTTTGTTTCTAGGTCTTCTAGGAGTGAGTCAACTGTTATTTCATCTTCTGGGCGCAGAGAGATTATGGCTATAACATTTTGGATGAGCTTTGCAGTCTTAGTGACATAGATTCCAATCTTCTTAGGTGGGATAAGGGTTTGTTCTATGCGGTATCCATACCTCCTATAAAACCAGCTCTTTATGATTTCGGCTAGAGTTAGGTATGTGCATAGAATTGCGGCTAAGGCTATGTAGAATGTTGCAGGGGGCTTCACAAATTGGAAGATCTGCCCTAAAGGTGTGTATGGCAGTATTAATGCGAAGGTGATTATTGCTATACAGCTTAGGAGTAAAGGTCGACTTGGCTTGCTTTTCCAAAATGGCGACTTCTTTGTTCGAATGGCAAAGATTACAATGGTCTGCGAAGTTAAGGATTCGATAAACCAGGCGGTTTGGAAAAGCGGTTCAGAAGCGTTAAAGATGAAAAGCATCGTAAAGAATGTTAAGAAGTCGAAGAGAGAGCTAACTGGTCCAAGACTAACCATGAACCGCCTAATGAAGTGTATGTCCCACCTTTTAGGCTTTTCAACATATTCTTTGTCAACTTCGTCCGTGGGTATCGTAGACTGGGAAAAATCGTATAGAAGGTTGTTAAGTAGTATCTGTGTCGGTAACATGGGTAAAAAGGGCAGAAAAAGTGAAGCCCCAGCTACACTGAACATGTTTCCAAAGTTTGAGCTCACACCCATCATGATATACTTCATGGTGTTGCCGAAGGTTTTTCTGCCCTCCAAAACCCCATCGTGAAGCACTCTTAGATCATTCTGTAAAAGGATTATGTCCGCAGATTCCTTCGCAACGTCGACAGCATTGTCTACAGATATGCCTACATCAGATGTTTTCAGTGAAGGTGCATCGTTTATTCCATCCCCTAGAAATCCAACAACGTGCCCATTATTTTTTAAAGCGTTTATTATTCTGTCTTTTTGGGATGGTGTAACCCGGCAGAAAATGTTGGCCTCCTCTACGACTCTTGAAAGGGCGTCATCATGCATTTGAGCAATCTCGCTTCCGGTGATAACCCCTTTTATTTCGAAGCCTAAGTACTCGCAGACTTTCCGTGTCACCAGTTCATTGTCACCTGTGAGAATCTTCAGCTCTACTCTGGAATTTTTCAAAAGCTGTAATGCTTCTCTGGCTGTTTCCTTCGGCGGATCAAGGAAAGCTATGAAGCCTAAAAACACCATTTCTTTCTCGTCGCTTGCAGTGTATGTGGGCTTGTCCTCTCTTAAACGCTTATATGCTACGGCTAAAACCCTATAGCCTTCAACGCTGAGATCATTATATTTTTGCTCGATTTTTCTGCGCACCTCGTCTGTTATGGAGGATATAACATCTCCAACTTCGCAGTAAGAGCAGACTTTGACAACTTCCTCAGGAGCGCCCTTAGTGATCATTAAACGCTGATTCTGCTGTTCAACAATTATTGAGAGTCTTTTACGAATAAAATCAAAGGGGACTTCATCAACTTTCCTGTAATCTTTCACATCGACGTCTCTAAATCTCAGTATGGCCTCATCCAAGGGGCTCTTGAGTCCTGTCTGATGATAACTGTTTAGGTATGAGTACAGAAGTACCTTATCGTTTTCATACCCATTGATGTCCACATGTAAGACAAGCTTTATCCTGTTCTCCGTCAAAGTTCCAGTCTTGTCTGTGCATAGAACGTCCATGCTGCCAAAGTTCTGGATAGCTGCTAGGCGTTTAACGATGACGCCCTTCTTGGCCATCGACACTGCTCCTTTAGAGAGATTTACTGAAATTATCATTGGCAGGAGCTCTGGCGTCAATCCTACAGCCAAAGCTACCGCGAAAAGAAGCGAATCCAAAACACTGCGCATGTAAAGAGCATTAATTAAAAAGACAAATATTACAAGAAGAAACGTAACCTGCATTATCATGTAGCCAAAACTTCGAACGCCCCTCTGAAACTCTGTCTCAGGCTCCCTTGCAACGAGGCTTTTCGCAATTTTCCCGTACTCTGTAAGACTTCCAGTTTTCACAACAACAGCTGTTGCCGTCCCGCTCACAACTGATGTGCCCATAAAAAGATAGTTCCCCCACTCTGTTATCGACGGATCATAAGATTTTAGTGGCAAACTCGTTTTCTCAACAGGGTAGGATTCGCCCGTCAAGGCAGACTGGTTTACGAATAAGTCTTTTGCGCTTATAACACGGGCGTCTGCAGGCACTATGTCACCTGCCGAAAGAAATATGATGTCTCCGGGAACGATCTCTGCAAGCTTGATCTCATTTTTAACTTCATCCCTCAAAACCGTGGCTGTTGTCGCAACCCTCTGCTTCAGCATCTCAGCAGCTTTTTCAGCCTTAGATTCCTGATAAAAGTCTAAGACCGCGCTAAATGTCACTATAAAAAATATAATAGCTGCGTTCACAGATTCCCCCAAAAAGCCGGAAATAAGCCCGGCGATAAGAAGAATTATTATTAACGGAGTTTTGAAATGGGAAAGAAAATCAATTATTGCTGCTCTCCTCTCTCTTCTAACAAGCTCATTAGGCCCAAAAACTTCAAGACGTCTTTCCGCTTCCTTAGATGAAAGACCCTTTGATGAAGACTTTAAGCGCGAAAGAAGATCTTCAACTGATAAAGTTAAAACTTCTTCAGCATTTGGTAAGGACCAACCTAAAGTTTCAATGGACTTTTCTAGGCCTTCAACCACTATCTGTCACCGCTAAAATCTCGAAAGCTGCATCTCTCAACTACGAACAAGCATATCCCTAAAAATCTTTTTAGCCTTTTACACGGCATAGGCTGACATTTTCTACATCCTTAAAATATCCGGATAACTTTCACTGGCAAATTTTGAAGAAGAATTAAAGCCCTTTCTCGAAGGTGTTTTGCAGCCAAGGTCCATGAGGTCTTCATATGGTTTTGAAAACATAAATTTTAAATGACTGAGCAAGAAAGAGATTGTCTGGGTGTTATAATGCCGAGGTACAAAGCTACGGCTAAATGGATTGAAAATGTCCGTTCAGTCGCAGACAATTCGCGAACTCACAGCGTGGTTTGCGATCTTCCCAGTGCGGCAGGAGGAGCTGACACTGGACCGACAGCTCTTGAATTGGCGATAATGGCCTTGGCAGACTGTGCATTAACAATATTTGCAGATGTGTGCAAGAAAAGTAACATTACAATTAAGAGGTTGGAGGTTGTGGCTGAGGCTGAAAAACCTGCAGACTCGCCTAGATTAAGCGAAGCAATGGTTAAAGTTAAGGTATCCGCGAATGCTAGTAAGGAGCTGGTTGAAGCAGCATGGAGGAGAACAGAAGCAAATTGTCCAGTGCTTTCAATTTTTAAAGATCCAATACCATTAAAAGTTGAGCTCGAAATCCTTTAAGATGGCGGGGAATGCGTAGTATAGAAACAAAAATTGGTATTTTGAAGGCATAACAAAACTTGAACAGCATTAAGCGCAATGCAATAGGCGGAGTCTAAATTTCTATTTAAATAATTCAAGATGTTTTGTCATCCTATACATTTCCTTATTTTTGCAGCTTCTTCAAAGTATCTTTTAGCTTCCTCGTCGTTTTGCTCTATATATGAGATGAGGAAATTGTTTATGATGTTTTCATATTTCTCATGAGTTAAATTCTTGGGTCCTATTTTTACGTCGAGCTTTTCTTCGACCGCTTTTATGTCTAGCAATAGTTCTGTTAAGGCTGACTTTAATCTTTCTTCCTCCATTCCGGCTCTCCTTGCCAATTGTTTGTGGAAGTCTATAATTTTGGTTATGTTGCGCATTGAAAAATATCCCGCAACGGAATCAAGGTCATGTCTCATGTTTATGTAGTGCTTCCTCAACACATCCCATTCCTCTTCGGTGAGGCTGTTCAACGCCTCGAACCCTATAAACTCTGGCGGTATGCCTAGAGAGTAGAGGGCCCCAGCAAAAGGTATGGCTCTTGGAAGTATTACATTACCTACTTTTCTGCTGTAGCCGAAGAGCCCTATGTGAAGTTTTCTGGATCTACGTGCAGGTACATAAGAAGCTACGCTGTTTATTAAAGGCGCAAGTTCCTCCACAATTTTCTGGTACCTCGACTTAAACTTCCTAAGCACCTCCAACAAGATCTTCTCTTCATGAGCCTCAATAATGACAGGTTCTTCATTGGGAAGTTTCTCATTAAGAATTTCCACCACACTTTTAGCATCTTCAAGAGGGTAGTCATATTTTAGGGCTGACTGAATTGTTGTAGTGTATATTCCCCTATACTCATCTAGAAAGCCTTGCACATTGCCTGGAGACAAGTGACCCCTGAATGGCATAGATCCAACTCCAATAATTGGATAGATCGGTATCTCTTTCCTTTCCTCTAGAGATTTCAGTTTTGAAAGGGCCATCTTAGAAAGAATTACTGCGCATACAAGTCCGTAGTTGAGAGCCGGATCCGACCTTGCTATGAAGACTCGTAGATACTTGGGCTGGGCGACATCCATGTATGGCTCAATTATCTTATCGATTTTCAACAAGCTTTCCATGTCCTCAATTAACGGGATCAGCTCAATGCTGCAAGGCTTGAAGTTGCCCGCCCAATCCTTAATCTTCACGGTTCCATCTAAATCGATTTGTTCAACTCCTACCACAGCCTTCTTATAATAGTTCAGTAGCCAGACAAGTTCTTTGCCGTCAGTCGTGAATGGAAGTATAACCTCAAAAATTGGTATAACCTCCTGTTTATAGAATGCTGATGCTACATCGCAGCCTACAGGTATGTTTTCAAGAGTCTCCACAACTATCTTTCTTTCAGCAGCCTCAACCTTAGGGTTGGGAATTCTATATGTTAAAAAAACATCTTTTCCAATCACATTTTCCTTGAAGTAATCTTCATAGTTGGTCAACAATTTTCTTACAACTCTCGTATCTACATCCTTCCCCTCGGAGTCCCACATAACCTCGTGGCAGCCTAGACTGCTGTAAGCGAAGTAAGCCTCATAGACTTCAGCATCTCCTTCAATTATCTTATCTTTGCACCATTCAGGAATACGTGCGTTGTCAGGATGTTGAGTAGACATAGTTCTAGGTATTTTCCTTTCTTCTCCTAGTGACTTCATCAAGCCCTACCTCATGGAACCTTTTAACACTGAATGGTAATCAGGCATATTACTATATGGCCATAAACATTTATTATCTTGATTAATACACCTTTTCATTTGACAGTCCACATATCATATCCCCAATTTTACGGTTAATTGACACATTTAAAGCTTGCAGTCGGTTATGGCATAAGCCTTGCAATATACATCTCGATTACTCGGGGCTCTCCGCGTTTTTTCTTTTTTGTATGCGTACAGCTTTTTATGTCATAAACTGTTACCATTTCGGACTCAACCATTTTTCTTGACTATTTGATACGTGCTGGCTGCAAGAGCGCTAGTTTCAACAGATGGAATAGTATTCTGGGACGGCGGGGCCGTAACATAGTGCCGAAAATGTAAAGATAACTTACAGATGTTCGCACCATTCCAGCGACACTTAATATTCAAATAAGCCTGAGCCATCTTAAGAGTATCTTTGTTCCCTCTATGCTAGCAAAGGTTATTAGTAATAGAAGAGATGCTAGCCAGAAGGCGTATTTATCTGCTTCAACGGCGCCGATCGCTTGACGGGTTACCGGAAAACTTAGGAGAACCATTAGGAGGAGAATCTCCCATGCGACCGCCAATAACAGGAATTTGTGTGGTTTAGCTTCGAAAACAGTATGTTTTAGAGACCTGCAAGATACTGCTAAGATTAGCTCGAAGAAGATAAACACTATGAATACCCTTGACCTCGCTAATTCTAAGCCAAGAGGTAATGATTGCAGGAAAACCCAGAAGATGAATGGTGTCCCTACCAGTAACGTACGTAAGATAAGTAACTTAAGATCACGAGTGAATATTGACTCTTTCGTGTCTCTGGGCGGCCTATCCATGATGTCCGGATCTGCTGGGCTCACGCCAAGGGCGATTGCTGGAAGTCCATCCGTAGCCAAATTTATATATAGTATCTGCGTTGGGAGTAGTGGTGTCGGAAAACCGGATAAGATCGCTAGAGATAGAGATGTTATCTCGATAAGATTTGCCTGCAGAAGATAGGCAAGGTACTTCTTTATATTGTCGTATATCCATCTTCCCATTTCTACAGCAGTCACGATTGTTGCGAAGTTATCATCAGCCAAAACCATGTCTGCCGTCTCCTTAGTTACCTCTGTTCCGGTGATTCCCATGGCTATTCCGATATCAGCATGCTTAAGCGCCGGTGCATCGTTAACTCCGTCACCAGTCATCGCAACTACATGTCCCATCTTCTTTAGGGCTTTAACTATTCTCAGCTTATGCTCTGGGGATACACGCGCATATACTGTTACCCTTTCAACAATCTTTTCTAGCTCCTCATCAGTTATTTTCTCAAGTTCCTCACCGGTTAAAACTATATCATCGTCTTGGTAGATTCCGAGCTCTCGAGCAACAGTCATGGCGGTAAGTTTATGATCGCCTGTAATCATGATAGGCTTTATGCCGACATGCTTACATATCTTCACAGCCTTTTTAGCTTCCTCTCTAGGTGGATCCATCATGCCTATTAAGCCGAGAAAAACCATTTTGCTCTCAATTTCATCCTCGCTGAGTTCATTATGATCCTCTATCCTCTTATACGCGAACCCTAAAACCCTGAGGGCATTTCTAGCCATATCATCATTGACGCTCATAATCTCCTCTCTAGTCTTTTTAGTTAATGCTTCAATCCCTCTGGGAGTATAAACATGAGTGCATTTCTCCAAAACCTTTTCCGGAGCGCCCTTCATGCAGACCAGATAATCCTTATCAGGTGTATTGTGAATGGTTGTCATAAGTTTCCTATTGGAGCTAAATGGGATCTCTTTCACTCGGGGATAAAGCCTTCTAGCCTCGTCCTTTTGTAAACCATACTTCAGCGCAGCAACTATTAGGGCACCTTCAGTTGGGTCTCCTTTGATTCTCCAATCATCGCCCTCATGTGTTAGCTCAGCGTCATTACAAAGGAGCGAAGATAACATCAGGAGTTTGATTCCTTCGCTTCCCAAAACATCAGCTTTTCCATTGCCTAAAACCTGAAATTCTCCTCTAGGCTCAAAGCCTACACCAGAAACTTCAATGAGATGTTGAAGAGCGTAGATTCTGCGAACAGTCATCTCACCTTTGGTCAGTGTGCCTGTTTTATCAGAGCATATGACTGTTACAGAGCCGAGCGTTTCTACAGCTGGCATTTTCCTAACGAGAGCATTCTTTTTAGCCATTCTATGCATCCCGATCGCGAGGCTTCCAGTGACGACTGCTGGCAAAGCTTCCGGGACCGCTGCTACAGCTAAAGCCACACTAAATAGGAAAATCTCTATTGTAGGCATTCCCCTTAAAACTCCAGCAATTGTGAGAAAGGTCGTTATGATTAAGGCTATTATCCCAAGCCACTTTCCAATCTCCTTGGCCCTCTTCTCAAGAGGGGTCTCCTCCTTTTTGGCCGAGGTCACAAATCCTGCTATCTTGCCAAACTGGGTGTTCATTCCTGTAGCGACAACGATCGCTTTGCCCTTACCGCTAACTACTTCAGTTCCAGAGAAGACCATATTCCTCCTATCTGGAATTGCGGTGTCCTTTGGGAGAATTGCGGTATCCTTCAAAATTGGTGTTGACTCACCAGTTAAAGAAGATTCATTTACCTGAAGGTTTATTGTCTCAATCAGCCTGGCATCAGCAGGGATTTTGTCGCCCTCCTTCAAAATAATTATATCGCCTGGGACAATCTCCCTTACGGGCACAACAGTCTCAATCGAATCCCTTATTACTGTTATCGTTGGGCTAAGCATTTTCTTAAGCGCTTCAAGCGCCCTTTCAGCGCGATACTCCTGTATGAAGCCAAGCGCTGATGAGACCAAAACTATTGCTAAGATAACTATGGCATCACTCTCCTCGCTCATTAGGAGGGAGATGAGTATGGCCACAATCAGAATCCAGATCAAAACGCTATTAAATTGACCCAAAAAAATCCTCAATGGTGAAACTCTTTTGACGGCTTCTAACTCATTAGCCCCAAACTTAGATAATCTAGACTTGGCTTCAACATCACTTAAACCATTAACATTACTGTTCAACGTTCTTATTACATCATCTATAGTGAGCGAATGCCAAGCTTCCTCATCCATCTTCTAGCTTCTCCATTCAGCACAACCAATGCCATCTAAAAGTTCTCTGACATAGATTTCAATCCGATATTTAAGCCTTTATTAGCATAATGGCGAGCTAGAATGATGTTGTTGAACTTGCCTATATTAACCTTAGTTTAGGCAGTTCTTCGCCAAAAATCATTGAAAAACGGGGCGCCACTATACCTGGATCTGCAAAGGTGCGGAGATTATTAGGGACTATAATAAGCTTATACATGTGCAATTTCTATATCATAGTTTCTTTTGTTTACAATGTTTCTTTTGTTTACAATTTCGGGGAATTTTTTTGCCAGTCAAAATATTGGTTTTTCCTGAGTATTATTGTATGAGCCTCCTAAAGTTTCTGTATGACGTGATTACACAAAAACGTCAAACCTCTCTTTAGCTTCATACGCCCCACTTCAGTTCACTAATTTACGTTTTCACTATTTGCCATCAGCACTTGTTTTTTCGCCAAAGACCAATTTTTATACGACCGTATTTGGAGCGTATTCGTGATAGTGTTTAATGCGCAGAGGTGATCCTTGCTTTTTATTTGCAATATTTGTAATTTGTAAAAAATGCTCTGGGTCTTCTTAATCCTGCATAAGTACATATGATGGGTCCTACCGTAAGATATATGTGCAGATGTGATGTCAGTTATTGTTTGCATACGGTGAAGGCTGATTAGTCGTGCCGACAGAGATTACTGATGTGGAGAAATTTATTGAGCTTTCGGGAAGAGCTAAGTATTGCCTAGTGAAAAGGCTTAATGAAGTCGTGAAGCTAAAACTTAGAACCCCTAGAATGCTCTACACGCTAAAGGTAGAAGCCTCCGATGTTGAAGAAATCATTAAGAAGCTTAAGTGCGAAGTTAGAGAAGCCTAGCCTTTGCATGACGTTTTGAAAGTAATCTTATCCTACAATAGAATGTTGGAAGTTTCAAGTATTTATCACAAACGGCATGCTTTGAGGATCTCTTTGAAATTCTGATATGTTCGACTCTTCTTATAGTTTCTTAATGCTGAAATCAGATCGCTTTGCTCAATCCGACCGATCTTCATACCCAGCGCCTCTGAAATAACTCCCCTCAAAAAGAGAGAATTACAAACTGAGGTTACATTCGAAGGTTTTCTTGCGATGCTTGCCGTCTCAAAGTCAACTATATGGACCATGTTCTTCCCGTTAACAATAATATGCTTCTCGGCCCTGCTGAGTTCACCGTGATCTAGACCAAGATTATCTAGCTTCCAGCATTGATGAAGAATATCCGTGAGCACTTGACGAATAATATCGTCTGAACCTTCCTTCGTACTTTCATTTTCGACCCAGTCCCTGATAAGACTTCCCTCAACAAACTCTATCACTAGAAAGTTCTCAGAGAATCCTAGAAGACGCGGACCAACATTAACAGTATTTGCAATCTGGAGCATTTGCGCCTCATGTATTATTCTCTGTTCTCTAACATCTGTTCTTTTGGTCTTCAAAGCAACAAGTTCATCCCCACGATACGCCGCTATAACTATGCCGACGCAACCCTTGCCTAAGACTGGCATCTCTTTAATCTTCACTTTCCCTAAGGGACAGATCGCAGTAATACCTAAGGCTCTAAGCTCGCCTAGTCTCCTCTCAAACTCTTCATCATCAAATTTAGGGAAGCAGATGATCTCTCCATAGTTACTATGAGAGAGATCCCTTATGGAAATAGGCTGCTCCCAAGAGATTCTATAAGGCATCTTGACCGCATCTTGTTGGATGCACTCAATACAATCATTTAGGACTCTCGCTCTTTTAGCTTAAATATTTGTGTAGCCCAATTGTATATAAACGATTTTTCTATTTTAATTAGCTATTTTTTGTTGTATCCGCTCTTAGCCACCTCGGTTTGCCATGCAGATAATCCGTCAAAAATTTGGCGAAACCGGGATTTTGAAGGTAGAAATCTTTGATTTCACTGTTTACCAAAACTTCAAATGATGAGGACAAAGATTGAGAAACTAGACTACCAATCCCTATCTTAACATGATCGCCCGCCAATCTATCCCTGAGCAAGTGTACTACATCATTATATTTTCTTCTTCTCTCAACCACCCATCTATCTCCATCAATCCTCGGTCCAGAAATAACTGTCTGAGAACCCGAATACTTTTCCAAAAACCTTTCGCAGTCTCTTATCTTTTCCAGAGGCGGACCAATATGCTTCTCAATGGACGGTAAAACACGGGAATACAATTCGAATAAGAAGACGACTGCAGATTCCTCGTCCGACCAAACCTCATCCCGAACGAGTTTGAAGTCATGTTGAAGTATAAGATTTCGAAGAGCCCGTTGTGTACGATAAAGCTGCCCCCATAAGATATCCGATACGGCTCTAGCCGCTCCGGTCTTTATGAATACTATTGATGTTCCTCTTAAGTTTATGGCGGAGGTTACTTCCTCTATGGTGTAAGGTTTTTTCTCAGGGGGAAAGAAGTATTCAATAGAAGGTTTCTTCAGAAACTCTCTTGAAGCAGCAATGAATTCACAGAGCCTTTCGACTCTCACAGAGGAGGCCACATTTCTGCCTTTATCTACTGGGTCAATGACTATGAGCGGTTCTGGAAATATCTTTCTTATCTCATTATGTAGACCTTTGTAGAAGCTTTCTATGTCAATAACCTCTCCTTTTCGCCATTTTGAAGCAGCCCTCAATAATTCAATAAAGGAGCCATAATACAGGATTAGAAGTTCGCAAAGGTACCCGCTGAAACCTCCAATTTTTATCTCAGCACCGTAAGCACCTATACCATGCATAAACTTCTTCAACAATAAAATCTCATCTCTAATATTTGCATCGAGCCTTTTCTTAACATACGCCGTGTGAAATGGTGTCCTATCTACGGATGAAATCACTTCCTCGGATCTTTCAATCTTGAAACATGGAACAAACTCGACGGTAAATCCTTCAATCCTAGCTTGAAGGTATGGATGCTCCGCATAGGATTCAACATAATTCCCGCCAGCAGCTTCCTTTGCAGCTTTCAGTACCCTTGGGAAGATCTCTCTTCCATAAACTTTTGGCACCATTATGAAAATGTCGATGTCCTTATCTCCCGACAGCCATGTATCCTTTGCAATTGAGCCTTCAATACGCACCTCCGCAACAATACCTTTGTCCTTAAGCTTCTCTTCAACCTTCTTTACTATCTCCTGAGAGAATTTTAGTGTCTTCTCTCTCTCGGCTTCGGTGGGAACAATTTTTTTCAAAACATGCTTGATTATATTTTGAATTTCTGCTTCGATGCTGTTTCCACTCATAAATGTCCTTCCAAATCCTTATTATAGCAGCTCAGCTCCGGCATGTCTCTCTCAACACAGAATATATCGGCCCGTTTGGCGTTAGGATGCTCCTTTTTAGCCTTAAGCACTGCGCTTTTATACAGCCAAACTCATAATCCTCTAATTCCCTTATAATCTCCGCCAGCTTCTCTTTGTTACGACCTGACTTAAGACGGGCGATGGTCAGATGAGGCGAGAAACCTTTAGGATCAGGCTTAAATCCAAGATTCTGCATTGCAGATTCCAACTGATAGAAAATACTTCGTAGCTCATTCACGCCTTCACTTATGCCTGCCCAGATAACTGAAATTTTCCTCAAATTAGGAAAGGCGCCCAATCCCTTTATTTTAATGTCAAATGGTCTAAAATCTATCTTCTCCATTTCGCCGTGTATTTCATCAACCATGCTGAATGGAATCTCCCCGAGAAATCTAATTGTGATATGAATGTTTTCGGGTTTTGTTAGTCTTAAGCTAGCGCCAGTGTTGATCAGCATCTCTTGAACATCTTCGATGTTGCGTATCACCACATCCTCCTCAACATCGAAAGATATGAAAGCCCTGATAGACTCCAAGAGTTAACCATCCTCTTTTTGCTTTTGTCTGACAATCATATTTTTTAGTCTCGTCAGTTATGTGCTTATACGAAGATTTATTTGTTATTCTTGGCATGAATAGGATTTGATCTACTCGTGTGAATAAATATCCCGAAATTTCAACAGAACGTAAGAGGCGTAGAATTGACTGATAGGATGGTAATTGGAATAGCCGGGATGCCTGGCTCAGGAAAAAACACAGTTCATGAGGTGGCTAAGAGATACGGTCTGCCTGTCTTTGTCATGGGCGATGAGGTTCGGGTTGAGGCAGCGAAGAGAGGGCTTGAGCCGACGCCGGAAAACCTTGGCAGGCTTATGCTTAAGTTAAGGGAGGAAGAAGGTCCGGAGGCTCTGGCCAAAAGACTTGTTCCGAAAATAATGGCTTCTAAATCGCCAGTAATCATTGTTGATGGAATTAGAAGTATGGATGAGGTTAGAGAATTTAGAAAATTTTTCCCGGACTTTAAATTGCTTGCAGTTCATGCCTCTCCAGAAACAAGATTCAAACGGTTGCTTAAGAGAAAGAGAAGTGATGATCCTAAGAGTTGGGAATCCTTTCTTGAGCGTGATGATCGAGAGGTAAGGGTTGGACTAGGCGAAGTGATAGCGAAAGCTGATTTCCTCGTGGTTAATGAAGGAACCCTTGACCAGTATATGGGTGAACTTGACCGTCTATTCAGGAAGTGGTTAAAAATTGAATGATTTTAGATTTGTAAGAATCTACGTCGACGTAGATGTTAATCCTACAGAAGACGCGAACAAGGTTGCTGTGGCTGTAAAGAGGGTTCTCGGAGATCTTTCACTCCAGATTATAGATGAGAAGAATAAGCGAAGATTAATCGGAAACGCGGAAGGACTTGAGTGCCTATTAAAATTCCAAGAACTTTTAAAAAGAGAAAGAATTCGTGATGCCGCAAGAGCCCTTCTCACTAGTTGCATTAGTGAAGAGGAAATAAACTTCTGCCTTAACAAACAAGTTGCATACATGGGCCACATATCCTTCTCTCAGTCAGAAGGCGAATCTCCTCTTGGACCAATTCGCATTAAAATTGTCTGTGATCAGCCTCGGCAACTTATTGAATGGCTGACAGCGAAAACCTAGACTTGCGAGGTATAAAAAGGATGAAAGCCGGTCTCTCAACACTCTACTGCTTAGGAAAATCATTTCGAATCCTCCTGAAGGAATTAAAGAATGCGCCGGTAAGCAATATTGAACTTGTCGATGAAGGATTACATTTCTTCACAGATAGGCGTATCGCCTCTATAAAGAAGATTGTTCGGGAAAGAGACTTTACAACAACCGTTCACGCTCCGTTTGCCGACATCAACATCGCATCGCCTAACAGGGACGTGTGGCAAATAGTCCTTAAGCGTCTCAAGAAGTCCATCCGATTTTCAAGTAATCTTGGATCGACATTATGGGTCTTTCATCCCGGTCTTAGAACCGGAATAAGCCACATTTATCCCGGCTTAGACTGGCGAATAAACATGCGGGCCATACTCGAACTAAAGAGGATTGCTGACAAACAAGGATTAAGAATAGCCATTGAGAATGGCCCCTCACCATTCCCATTTCTCTTAAAGAACGTGGACGACTTCTTAAAATTTTATGATGAGCTTCGAGATGATGATATTGGAATTACACTTGATGTGGGACATGCAAACTTGAACGGCCAAATTCCAAAATTTGTCGAATCGTTTCCAGATAGAATCGTTCACGTGCATGTTCATGATAATCTGGGCGACCGTGACGCTCACCTTGGCATTGGTGAGGGGAATATAGATTGGCACAGTTTTCTTTCCTCTCTCAAGTATGCTGGTTACCAAGGAATGCTAATCGTAGAGTCTGAAAAAAACGTTCATGAAAGCCTTTTTAGGCTAAAAGAGATGTTAAGCCGCCTCTGACTTCTCAAGTCTAATCAGTTAATGGAACTTCGATATTCATAAGGTCTTCAGCTACAACTACCCTAGGAAACTCCATCTTCGCCTCATCCAATAGAACTTCCGGATCACTGTATCTGGCACTTATATGTGTTAACACTAGAAGCTTTACCTCTGCTTTCTTCGCTATAACTGCCGCTTCGATAGGAGTTGAATGTCCATCCTCCTTAGCTCTTTCGGCAAGATCTTGTGAAAATGTTGCTTCATGGATAAGAAGGTCGGCTGACTTAGCAATCTGAGCAATCTTATCAGATGGTCTAGTGTCTCCGGAATATACGATTTTACGACCATTCCTAGGAGGACCCAAAACGTCCCTCGGCCGGACAATTCTTCCATTTGGAAACTCCACTTCATGGCCGCGTTGAAGCCTGGACCATAAGGGTCCCTTAGGGACACCTAATGCACGAGCTTTCTCCGGGTAGAACTTTCCCGGACGCTGTTTCTCAATTAGGGCATATGCAAAAGATGGAATAGAATGCTCAGCTTGAATAGCGTGAATCTGATAATCATCTTCTTGGAAGACTAAGCCATCCTGCCATATCTCGGTAACATTAACCGGAAAACTTAGCGAAAAGCGGACAGTCTCCATCATGGCTTTAAAATAGGCTTCTATTCCTTTTGGACCGTAAATGTGAAGCGGCTTATTCCTCTCAAGTAAGGACATTGTCTGTAGGAGTCCAGGTAGACCCAGGACGTGATCTCCATGCATATGTGTTATGAGGACTCTCATGTTCCGGCTAAGGCCAATCTTAGCTTTCATCATCTGTCTCTGTGTACCCTCTCCACAGTCGAATAGGATGAGTTCGCCTTCCCGCTGAACTGCGATTGCGGGTAATGATCTCTCTATCGTAGGAACACTTCCAGCAGTACCTAGAAATGTGATCTTGAGGCTCATTTTTCACCCCTTTATACTTAATTGGTAAGCTGGAAGACTGCGATCTCGCGTGTCAATCTTCTATGAACATGGATGAGATGTGATTCTAATAGTGTGAAGCCAGATTTTTCTCCTATCATCTTGACATTTATCGTCTTTGGGGCAGCGAGACATATTCTTCCCCCCTTCCTTATAACTCTACTTGCCGAGGCAAAGAAACGATCTAAGACTTCACGTAGGGTCAGACCAATTGTGCTTGATGCTGTTCCATAAGGTGGATCCGTAACGATACAATCGACGGTCTCATTACGCAAAGGGATTAGGCGAGCATCAGATACGCATAGACCATTAGGCTTGATCCCGAAGGACGTAAGGTTCTTGCCGCATCCTCTAACCATGTACCTCTTAACGTCGAAGCCCAGAACCTGGCAGCCGATTAATCCGGCCTCAATTAGGATGCTTCCTGTTCCGCAGAATGGATCTAGTATTAGACTGCCCGGCCTCGGCTGTGCGAGATTTACCATGCATCTTGCAAGTTTCGGTGGCATAGTGGTGGCGTGTGTAAAGAGTCTCCTCTTTGGGCATCTTTCTTCGAAACTTTTAGGCTTAACATCTGCTAACTTCAATCCGAAGATGAACCGGTCACTAGCTAGGATGCCGAAGAAGATTTTCTGAGGCGCGGTTAGGTCGACTTTAGCCCCCTCAACCTTTTTAAGGATTATCTCCCCTATTCTTCCCTCCAAGTATGTTCTGGAAATTTGTCTAGCGCTCCCCTCAATCCTTATTATACGCACTGCAAAAGTCTCTTTTTCTGAGATGAAACGGGCAAAGTCAGTTTCATTAGCGCAGCTAATGATAGCATTTATATCTGCACCACAATTGTAGAGTTCAAGCCCGCAGACTTTAAGCATAGCTGACCTAAGCTTAACTTTCTCTATGGATTCTTTATCCGCACTTATCCGTAATATTTGCGGTCTCTCTTCAAGAACATGAAACTTCACGCCTTCTGAGGCCAGAATGGCTTTGATTTCAGCGCATGGAAGAGTCAGATTCTCGCCTGAAACTAAGAAGAAGAAATCATACACATGGATTGGCCTCTCAAGATGATGGCGGAATCTTTTGACAAGTCTTGCTCTTGAATTCTTCTAGGAGCTCCATCGCCCTGTCCATCCTTATTTTCCTCTCCTCAACCATTTTCTCAGCGATTATATCTATTAAGTCCCCCTTTGCTCCTGCCATAATTGCAATATTCCTAGCGTGAAGCGACATATGTCCTCGCTGGATTCCCTCATTTGCAAGAGCGCGTAAAGCGCCTAAATTCTGCGCTAGCCCAACGGCTGCGAGGACTTCTCCAAGTTCACGCGAAGACTTTACACCGAGAATTTTCAAGGCGATTCTTGCAATGGGATGAACCTTCGTTGTACCGCCTATTATTCCAACGGCCATTGGAAGCTCAATTGATCCGACGAGATCACCATCTTCATTTTTCTCCCATACGGAGAGAGGCATGTAACAACCATGCCTGGCTGCATAGGCATGGGCCCCCGCTTCCACCGCTCTATGATCGTTTCCAGTGGCTATGACAACGGCGATTACACCATTCATTATACCCTTGTTATGAGTTGCGGCTCTGTAAGGATCTGCGGCGGCGAAGGCATAAGCATCGAGGATTCCCTCGACTACCTCCTCTCCTCCGACAGCCTCTTTATCCACAACCGTCCAAGCTCTTGCCAGACGCTCTGTCGCTAAATTTGAGATTATCCGCAAGAAGACTCTGCCCTTAGTTATCTTTTCAATTAAGGGGGCAACGGCTTCGCACATAGTATTAACAGCATTTGCTCCCATCGCGTCTCGACAATCTACCAGCAATTCTGTTATGATCATGGGTCCTCTTAGCGTCTGGATAACCTTAACCCGGATATCCTTAACTCCACCACCTACGGATACGAGGAGAGGATCTTGCTCATTTGCCTTCTTTATTATCTCTTCTTTGGCGTCTAGAATCGCCATCTTCGCCCTATAAGGATCTTTAACTCTCACGGTCTGAATCTGCCCAATCATTACGGGATCTGTGCTACTTGTGAAGAAGCCGCCCTTGCTTCTAGCCATCTTTGCAGCGTAACTTGCGGCTGCGACGACAGAAGGCTCCTCAATTGCCATGGGAATCAGGTAATCTTTGCCGTTTATCAAAAAATTGACAGCTATGCCTAAGGGTAAGGGGAAAGTGCCGATTACGTTCTCGATCATTCGATCAGCCAACTCTATGTTTAAAGAGCCAGTAGACTGTAAAAGCTGGACTTCCTCATCCGTCAAATCTGCAAACTCTTTAACGAATCTTAGCCTTTCGCTTACGCTTAATTTGTAGAATCCTGAAATCTGAGAAGATCTTCCCAAGTCCAATTTCTCCTTCCCATAGGAGTCTCTCCTATAATCTCGTTTTCAAGAATATGAGCTTAACGTATTGACTGATGAGTCTGGAAAAGAAAGTTATTTGAAGAAGTAGATCATTCTTCTCAGAGGGGGTGCGTGAATTGTTCTGCCCAAACTGTGGGAGAAAAGTTCAGGAAGGATTAAACTTTTGCATGTACTGCGGCATGCGACTTGCATTCAAATTAGAGTCTTCTCCAGAAGAGGAAGTTCGAAGCGTCATAATCCGGAGAATCGAAGCCATTAAGAATAAGGATCCTGAAGAAATAAGGCGTCTTGTGGATCAAAATAGATACTCAAAATTCGATGATTGGCCCCCCTTTGAACTGCAAAAATCTGAGGGTATATCAAATGAGGCCAAAGCACTGAAAGCGCTCAAAAGTTATGAGTATGAGACAAGGTCTTGGAACATCATCACTCTCGCGGAATCCGCTCTTGCAACATTCATTATACGGTATCGTGGCGAGATTAGAAACTTGAGGTTCGACATACAGTCTCGAGTTTCAGTCTTCTTGGCTAAATATGGAGAAAAATGGAAAATAATCCATGAGCATTGGTCGCGTTTTCCTCAACATCAGCCTTTCTGACCCTGTTCTGAATCATTCTTCCCCCTATTTGGTGGTGGAATAGGAGGGGGCGTCGTAACCATCGCCCATCCAATCCACGCAAGCACTACCAGAAACAGGTACACGATAATGATGACAGGGATTATTAGCGCCCACTCCCATATTGCCCACCCCAAATACCGTATGTCCTTAGGTGACAAGAAGATAGCCCAAAAATAGAGGATCATCGTCAAAAAACTTATTGCCATAAGTAAAAATCCCTGCGTTTTATCCCTCACATATCTCACCTTTACACACTTTAACAACAATGACCTTAAGAGATCTTTAGAGGTATTTTAATGGTAACACTAAAACCTTTTAAATATTTTCACCGTTCACTTATCTTAAGGTGAGAATTTGAGCCGAACCAGTGATGGAGAATACTTTTCCAAGACGTTAATCGACGTCGAAAAAGGGATCTTTACTGAAGACTGGCGAATATCCAGCAGCGACTTTGGGATCCCTGTGGACTGGAGCGTAGAGAAAAAGAGACTGCATGGTGGGCTTTCAGAGGATGTTGACGTGATTACAGTAGATAACGGTAGGCTATCCTATGTTATTGTCCCGACAAGAGGTATGAGTATATGGAAAGGCGAATATGACGGCAATTTTCTAGGATGGGCATCACCTGTCAAGGATCCGGTGAACCCATGCTTCATAAATCTGGAGGCAAGAGGAGGCTTAGGATGGCTGGATGGCTTTAACGAGTGGATTGTTCGCTGCGGGCTTAGCAGTCTCGGTGCACCATGCATAGATACGATCATAGATAATATGGGAAGACGAAAGGACGTGGCACTAACCCTTCATGGCAGAATCGCAAATATACCTGCAAGCAAGGTAACTGTGAGAATAGGCTTAAAGCCTCCATATGAAATCTTGGTAGAGGGTACGGTTTATGAAAGGACGATGTTTGGTCCTAACCTTGCTCTGAAGACTTCGCTGTCAACAGCTCCTGGAAGCAATTCTCTAAAGATTCACGATAGCATCGTCAATATGCGAAGTATCCCAGACGAGATGCAGATTCTCTATCACTGCAACTTTGGCCCTCCATTCCTGGAGGAGGGAGCGCGTCTAATTGCGCCGGTCAAACGTGTAGCTCCAAGAGACTCTATATCAAGCCAAGATGCCAAACCCTTCAACATCTTCGATTCACCTAAAAACGGTTTTGTGGAGAAGGTTTACTTCATGGAGCTACTTGCAGACAAAAATGATCGAACATGCGTCATGCTGGTGAACAAGAGCGGCGATAAGGCTGTTTCACTATCATACTCGCTTACGGCATTACCATTTTTCACTTTATGGAAGAACACAGCGGCTCTCGAGGACGGTTACGTGGTCGGATTAGAACCTGGCACTAGCTTCCCCAACCCGAAGCCCTTCGAGAGGCAGAGAAAGAGAGTTACCGAGCTAAAACCAGGAGCACAATACAACATTGAGATCACACTTTCAGTTCATATTGGCAAGGAATATACCCGTAAAGTTGCCGAGACGGTTCAAGATATTGCAAAGGATGTTAAGCCGGAGATATGTGAGAAACCAATCCCGGATCTCTGCCCTCAATAATTTTATCAATTTAGTCTAAATTTCGCGCATTAATCTATCATATTTACACTAATTTGTTAAATAATTTTTCATATACAATATCAATCCTGATGCCTACATATATGTTACATCATTTCCAGCATATTAACAAGGTTATAATTTCTTGACAGCCACCCTTACGCTAGGTGACTAGCGGTTGCCATCAAACTTCGTAAAAAGATGGGAAGAAAAAGACCAGGGTGGACTTAAAGGTGTTCTGAAACAGTCTCCACCCCTAAGATCTAAGATTGAACTCGCAATAAGGAGGATCGAAGCTCAAATACAGTACCTAGAAAATACTATAGCGAATTTTTCAGAGAGAGATAAGTATCTGTTCTCTAAGATTGTCGACTTGTACTCCAAGAACCAGATTCAAAGAGCAAGCATCTTCGCCAATGAGCTTGCTGAACTTAGGAAAATGGCAAACTTTATGATGAATGCGCAGCTCGCGCTAGAAAGAGTTGTTCTAAGACTAAGAACTGTTACCCAGCTTGGTAACGTCGTCGTTAATCTGGCGCCTGCAGCACAGGTTCTTCAAAGTGTAAGGACAGGAATTGCAGGAATCATGCCGAACGCAGAGAAAGAGCTTGAGAACATAGGCCTTATGCTAAACGACATAATGATAGAAGCAGGACAGACAACTGGGATTTCGCCAGACATCGAAGTAGCTAGTGAGGACGCGAGAAAGATACTTGCAGAAGCTTCAATGGTTGCCGAGCAGAGAATGAAAGAGAAGTTCCCAGAGCTTCCAGCGCTTAAACAACCAGAAGCTGGAGAGGAGTTCAAATACCCGCAGTACTAGTCTCATTATTTTTATGTAAGGTGAAAAGATTGACTATGAACCGGAATATGACTGAGCTCATTGGGAAGATGTTAAAGGATGATCTGAATCGCGATGTTGGCAGAATTATTTCATTTATCATCGATTCCTCAGGTCAGATAGATGATGTTCTGGTCGAGGAGGCTGACGGGACAGTTTCAAAGTTTCCAGCTGAGAACCTTAAGATCGCCAACGGCGAAGTCTTACTCATATCTCCGGTTGGAAAGAAGATAGAAGACTTGTTAAACGTTTTCCCGGTGGTCATGAGGAAACGAGCGATATTGAACAAGCTATCAGATGATAAGGTGATCCCGCCAGAGATCTACGACAGTTTATGCAAAGAGTTCGATAAGATTATGAAGGAGATGAAAGCAGAAGCCCAAAGCCTTCTCGACGAAATTGATAAAGAGGTAAAGGCGCAAGATGAGTATATCAGGATGCTCCAGCTTTCCAGGGCATTGTTAGAGATTGAGCATGAGATTGGAACAGTCAAAGATGAAGTCTATCAACAGTCTCTTATGCCCATATTAAAAGAGACGAAGAACGCGCAGCAGAGGAAATTGAATCTGCTAAAAGAGAAAGACAAGATCATAAGCGTTATCAAAGGAGAGGAGATAAAGCAACCTCAAAATGAGGTCGAATCAATTCTAGACGTTAAAACCGTATTGGTATCCGAACCTCTCGGGCTAGGTGAAAAATCCGAGGCTCCTAAGGAAGAAGCCGTCACGGTGCGTGTGACGGAGTAAAATTTCCCTTTCCTCTACTTACGGGAAGTCGATCAGAAGGGAGCTCTGATGATCAAGGATTTGTTCCGCAAATCGGAGAAGCCGTTAGATCAGCTGGTGATGCAAGCATCCCTTGAGCTCGGCAAGTGCTATTCTAGACTGGAGCTAGCATCCTCTAAACTCGAAAAGAGGCATAAGGATCTTTTTGATGCATGCATATATTATCTGAAGGAGGGCTCTAAAAACAGAGCTACAATCTACGCAAACGAGGTTGCCGAAGTTAGAAAAGTCATCTCAATCATACAGAATCTGCAATTGCTTGTTGAAAAAGCAATTTTAAGGCTTGATACATTGAAAACGGTCTCGCCGAGCCTAAAGTCTATTAAAGAAGTTTTCGGCGATGTCAAGAATGCTTTTGGGTTAGTGGCAAAAGTTATGCCTAATATATTGCCGGAGATCTCCAATCTCAATAGTGCAATTAATGAGATACTTGAAGACACGCAATTTAATGTAACCATGCCTCAGCCATTGATCGTTCAAAACACTGCTGCCGAATCGATACTTAAAGAGGCTGCGGAGTATGCTGAACAAGAACTTATGAGAAGAATTCCTGAACCGCCCATCAACCTAGAGATTCCTAGGCTTGTTAAACCGAGCAAACCTCTCATAGCTTTAGCCGTAGACGGCTCAGAGAGCATAGTTCCAAGACCATCCGAGGCAGAAGAGACTCCATTCACATCTCTAGAAGAGTCTTCGCTCTTTGTAATTGAACAACTTATACTAGATTATATTGAGCGGCATGATGGAGACCTAAATGTAAAAGACTGCTCCAGAGAATTAAATATCCCGCGTGAAAAGATTTTGGAAGCCCTCGAGTCACTAAAGAGAAAGGGGAAGATTAAGATTCAGAAGTGATAAGAATGAGCGCCATCGAAGAGCTAGAGCAGTTTGCGGTGAAGCATGCCCAAGAGGCTGTGGCGCTAGACAGGCAGGGAAAGAGAGATCAGGCAATTATCGCTTACCAAAAGGCTATCGACTGTCTACTCAAACTTGTCAGCATCTATCCAAACCATAATTTGAGCAGAATTTACATACAAAGGGCGGAGATATATAGGTCAAGAGTTCAGTATCTGCAGGAATATGGTCTCGTCAAATCGTCTAAAGAAGAAAGAGTCAGCTACGAATCCATAGAGGCAACACATAATGATGAGCTTGAAGATCTGATCATAAAGGAGCCTCCAAATGTCAAGTTGGACGAGGTCGTCGGTCTCGAGGATGCAAAGAGAACAATAATGGAAACTATCGTCTACCCCTCAATTGATCCCAAAATTTTCCCTTTAGGCTGGCCAAAGGGCATCCTTTTTTTCGGTCCCCCGGGATGTGGCAAAACACTCCTCGCCGCAGCCGTTGCTAACGAGATCAAGGCAACCTTCATTTCGGTGGACGCTGCATCAATAATGTCTAAATGGTTAGGTGAGGCTGAAAAGAATGTTGCAAGGGTCTTCAGGATGGCGAGGAAAGCAGCTGCCAGTTCCCCTGCAATAATATTCATTGATGAAGTAGACTCTCTTATGGGGACCCATCGTCTTGAAGTCGGCGGCGAAACTAGGATGAGGAACCAGTTTCTGAAAGAGATGGATGGCATAATTGACAAAAATAACCACATTAGGGTCTATGTTATCGGATCAACCAATAAGCCTTGGACGCTAGACTCAGCCTTCATAAGACGCTTCCAGAAAAGAATATATGTTCCTCCCCCAGATTTTAGCAGTCGCCTCAGAATGTTCAAGCTTTACACGGGCTACCTGAGGATATCTCGTGACGTTAATCTCGAAGAGTTGGCGATGCGGACCGAAGGTTTTTCCGGAAGCGACATAATGGACATCTGCCAATCAGCTCAGCTTAAGGTTAATAGCGAACTATTCGAATCTGGAATGCCTAAGGAAAACATGCAACCTAGGGAGATTACCATGGCCGACTTTCTTAGAATAATCGAGAAGAGAAAGCCAAGCATAAGCAAAGAATTGCTTTCATTATATGAGAAGTGGTATAATGAATTTGGAGCACTTTAGAATGTAGTGGCTTCGCAATCGATTTTTTTCTCAGCATAATCTTTTAAGACCTAGACTGAACGCACCGATAACGTTAATAGGGATTAACCTTCTGTTTGAATCGTCTAGTAGGGATCGGCAAAATGGTTAAGAACGATGAAGAGATGATTGTGACCCCATGGACGGTTTCTGGGAGAATAGACTACAGTAGGTTGATTGAGGAATTCGGTACACAGCCGATAACCGAAGAGCTACTGAAAAGAATTGAGAAGCATACCGGCGATCTCCATCTGCAGCTAAGAAGAGGCATCTTCTTCTCCCACAGAGATCTAGATTGGATACTTGACATGTATGAGTCAGGGTTAAAGTTCTACCTCTATACAGGAAGAGGACCATCAGGGCCAGTTCATATCGGTCATATGGTTCCATGGATATTCACGAAATATCTCCAAGAAAAGTTTGATGTGAAGCTCCTCTTCCAAATGACTGATGATGAAAAGTTCCTATTTCACCCCGAATTCGAGCTCAGTGACACCACAAGATTCGCATACGATAATGCCTTAGACGTCATCGCCATCGGATTCGACCCCGAAAAAACGAAGATAATAATGGACGTTAAGGACTCAGGATTATTATACAAGTTAGCAGTTCAGATTGCTAAGCGGGTCACATTTTCTACGGTGAAAGCCACTTTCGGGTTTACCGAGAGTTCAAATATTGGTCTCATCTTCTTTCCCGCTATCCAGGCTGCGCCAGCATTCCTCGAGTCCGAATTATCTGGAAGAAATACTCCCTGTCTAATACCTGCGGCGATCGATCAAGATCCATACTGGCGTGTCACTAGAGATGTCGCACCAAAATTGGGTTACTTCAAACCAGCTCAGATCCACTCAAAATTTCTGCCGGGTCTAGGTAAAGGCGGGAAAATGTCGGCCTCCATGCCTGAAACATGCATATTCGCCACCGACACTCCTGAGGCAGCGCAACATAAGCTCTGGAATGCATTTACAGGAGGAAAACCAACGGTGGAGGAGCAGAGAAAGCATGGCGGAGACCCCTTCATCTGTCCAATATACTATTATGACTACTACCTCTTCGAGGAAGATGACAAAAAACTGGAAGAAACATGCTTGAGATGCCGAAATGGCGACCTCCTCTGCGGAGAACATAAAATGGCACTCGCGGAGAAAGTGAAAAAATTCCTAAAAGAACATCAGAAAAAAAGAGAAAAAGCAAAAGATGAGCTTAACGAATTCCTATTCAATAACGATTAAGTAAATATGTGCGACGATGAGATTAAATGATTAAAAAAATTAAGCGGAAGATTTTCACAATATAAAATTAGAAGAAAAAGCCCGGTGGTGTAGCGGACAAGCATAGCGGGCTTTGGACCCGCCGACGAGAGTTCGAATCTCTCCCGGGCTACCATTGCCAATATCCCTCTATTTTTACGTTAAGTCATTTCCGGTTAATTGTTCGTTGCTGCTTTAGACGAAGAATGACGCAAGTAGACGGTTTGCAATGCCTCCTATAATTAGTGCAAGCCCTATTTCAACTATTGTTATTATTGCTGCTCTTTTCCATCCTATCTCCTTGATGAGCGCCGCGATCGTTGATATGCATGGTATGTAGAACATTGTCACAAGAGTAAATACAATCATTTGGAGCCTTCCGAACCCTGGCACTTCAATCAGATTAGTTGTTCCGAAAAGTGTTGCCAGCATTATAAGCGTCATCTCTTTCCTTAGTAAGCCAAATAGGAGTGGTATTCCAGTCGAAGAAGGTAGACCCAGCCACAAAACTGTAATGGGGCTCATCATCGCTGCTATTGGTTCAAGCAAATCAAATACATCTAACATCTTTAAGAAAAGGCTTCCAATAATTATCAGGGGAAAAGCTATTTTTATGAATTCAAGCAGTCGGAACCATGTCTGCTTAAGTACTGTTCCAATGTGTGGGAACCTGAAATCGCTCATCTCCATTATTAGGGCAGTCGGTTCTCCTGGAAGTGCTTTGAATGCAAGCCTTCCTAAAAGGAATATTATGGCTAGATCGAATAGATAGAGTGACAGAACCCATTCTAATCCTATAAATCTGCCTACTAGACCTAGTATTATAACCGTCCTAGCGGCGCAGGGTACTAATGTTGTGGCGAAGACCGCTAAGATTCTCTCCCTCTCTGTCTCCATAATCCTGCATCCGAGGCAAGCTGGAACGTTGCATCCGTAGCCTAGCATTATTGGAATGAAGGCCTTTCCATGTAATCCCATCCTATGCATAATATTATCCATCAGAAATGCTATCCTACTCAGATAGCCAGAATCCTCGAGGAAGTATAATATTATATAAAAGGGAATGATGTAGGGCAACGCAATCGTGACTCCTGCCACAACTCCTTCGAATAGGCCTAAAACCAATTTACTGAGGTCGCTTCTCCCAAGGAGACTAAGTAGAAGCGGCTCCATATCATAATTATAAAATAGATTATTTAATATGTCGGAGATGAGATTGCCAAAAGCAAAGATTGAGGAGAACATGAGAAGCATTATGGAAATCATGATCGGGTACCCTGCCACTCTATGGGTCGTGATATCGTGCATCTTCTCCCCAAACTTTGGTCTTACTGGCGGAACTATCTTTTGCACTTCCCGTGCAATGTTGCCAGCTATCTCATATCTTTCTGCCGTTATGACGGTTGGGCATGCATGCCCATGAAGCTTCTCAATATCATTTGCAAATCTCTCAGCAGCAGCAACGATTTGCGGATTAATCCTTAATATCTCAGCCCTTATTTCATCATCGTCTTCGAGTAGTTTGATCGCCATAAATCTCGACGGATAGTTGAGATTGATCTGTCCAATCATTTGGGAAAGCTTAATAATCCTCTCCTCAACTTCCTTTCCAAATCTGACCGCGGAATATTTGGCCGATCGTTTTTTCTCAGCAACTTCGATAGATCTTTCTAAGAGCTGAAATATGCCTAAACCTTTTGTTGCAACGGTTGGAACGACGGGTACACCTAAAAGTTCCTCCATCCTCTCAACATTAATATGGATTCCCTTCTTTCTAGCCATGTCCACCTGGTTCAGGGCTATAACCATTGGGGTCTCGAGTTCCATTAGTTGCAATGTGAAGTAAAGGTTTCTTTCAAGCAAAGATGCGTCCAAAACATTTATTACTACATCGGGCTTCTCCACAGCGATGAACCTTCTAGTAATCTGCTCCTCAAGAGAGAAGGTTGAGAGAGAATATATGCCTGGTAAGTCAATTATGTCAATTGTGTAGCCCTTAAAATGTAAGGTTCCCTCAGCCTTCTCAACAGTCTTTCCAGGCCAGTTTCCAATGTGCTGATGTAATCCTGTAAGATGATTAAAGATTACGGATTTGCCGACATTAGCGTTACCTGCAAGCGCAATCCTCAGCTTCTTCTCAGCCATTCTGCCTTTCCTTCCTAACGAATACTCTTTCGGCCACGCCTCTACCAAGCGCAAGCCTAACGCCTCTTACAAGAACTTCTATCGGCCCATCCAATGGTGCTGATTTAAGGACGGTCACCTTTGTGCCTGGAGTCATACCCATATCCATAAGTCTCTTTTTGAAGCCGCGATCCATTCGCCGTGCTTCATAATCACCTATAGAGGATATGATCCCTGTCTCTCCGTCTCTAAGCAATGTGAGAGGAACCTCTAATTCAATTGAGTTCTCGCTTTTCTTCACACTTTTCACTCCAGCTTCACCTGTATGAATGAAGCCATCTCTCGGCTTAGGGCACATATTTTACCACCGACCTTCAAGGTGAGAGGACCGTTAAATGGGGCCTTTTCTAGAACCTCGAGTTTAACTCCTGGCAGAATTCCAAGCCTATCTAAGTATTCCAGAAGTTCTAGATCCTCGTTAGTTATCCTTATAATCTCTACATGCTCCCCTTCATCAATCTCTGCTAATGGCTGAGTTTTCTCTTCTATGATTCTTCCAGATCTTAGTGGGATTGGGCTTCCATGAGGGCAAGTTCTAGGCTGCCTTAACGCGGCTTCTAGCGGGTTTATGAGATCTTCTGATATGCTATGCTCCATCCTACATGCAGCGTCATGAACCTTGTACCACTCGATATGCAGTATATCTGTCAGCAACCGTTCGACAAGTCTATGCCGTCTAACAACCTGAATTGCGATCTCAAGCCCCTTATCGGTCAATCTTACGCCTTTATACGGCTCATGTGTGATGTAACCATCCCTCTCAAGTCTCTCTACGGTATTCGTGATTGTTCCCGGAGACACGTTCAGCATCTTAACTAGGTCACTTGTTTTCGCTATTCCTTTCTCCTCCTGTATCCTGTAAATGGTCTCTAGGTACTCTTCTACGATAGGTGTTACTTCTTCCGCCATTAAATCACGACCATTCAAAAATTTTTTTACGATTCATCGTAATAAACATTTTCTTAGGCAAAGCATTTTTAGAGACGCTGACAGCTTCAATGCTAATTTTTCAATAGTTCGGAAGAATTTTGAAATGAAGAGGAAAATTTATAGATCAACAGAGACATAGAAAATTGGCATATAACGGTCTCTCGTTTAAAACAGATGCAAATTATGTTTTCTTAGACTATACATCCGCTTTTTCTGCTTTTTTCTGATACAATTTTTTTGATAAAAAAATTTAAATTTCTGTACAGAAAATCCATTGTCTATGACATTGTCCCACGTCTACGTCACAGACGTCACCATCTAAGGTGATGTGAAAATAATGAAGTATGTTAGAAAAAGGGATGGTAAATTAGAGCCATTCGACCAGGAACGCATAACGAATGCTATATGGAAGGCTGCAAGAGCAGTCGGCGGGACAGATAGAGAGCTTTCTAAACGGTTAAGCGATCAGGTTGTTCGGGAGCTCGAGAAGAGGTTCGGCGAGGATGGTGTTCCAACCGTAGAAGAGATACAGGACACGGTTGAGAAGGTTCTGATTGAGAAGGGTCATGCGAGGACGGCGAAGGCTTATATCCTATACCGAAAGCAGCATCAGGATCTAAGAGAATTAGCCGTCCTTCTCAGCTCTTCAGATCTTGTGGAACAGTATCTCGATCTTAACGATTGGTATGTACGTGAAAACTCGAATATGAGCTACTCGTTGCAAGGATTAAACAATTATCTGACATCGAAGGTCATTGAGAAGTATTGGTCAAGCAGGGTTTATCCGCCAAATATAGCAGATGCGCATTACTCAGGCGATATTCATATACATAATCTCGGCGTGCTGGGTCCCTACTGTGTAGGATGGGACCTAAGGGATCTCCTATTAACAGGCTTCCGAGGTGTCCCCGGAAAGATTGAGAGTAAACCGCCTAAGCACCTGAGGACTGCTCTAGGTCAGGTTGTCAATTTCTTCTATACTCTGCAGGGCGAGGCTGCAGGTGCCCAAGCTTTCAGCAATTTCGACACGTATCTAGCGCCCTTTATATTCTATGATGGGCTTGACGAGAGGGAGGTTAAACAGGCCCTTCAGGAGTTCTTCTTCAACATTAACGTTCCGACACGTGTAGGCTTTCAAACACCATTCACAAATATAACGCTTGATCTTAACGTTCCGGAATTCATGAAGGACGAGCCTGTCATAATCGGCGGTCAATTGATGGATGAGGCATACGGAGACATGCAGGACGAGATGGATATTTTCAATATTGCTTTCTGTGAGATAATGGCTGAGGGAGACGCGAGGGGAAGAGTATTCACATTCCCTATACCAACATACAACATAACGAATGAGTTCGACTGGGAATCGCCCGTGGCGGAGAAAATATTCGAGATGACTGCAAAGTATGGAACCCCATACTTCTCTAACTTCATAAACAGTGACATGAAGCCAGAAGATGTTAGAAGCATGTGTTGCCGTCTTAGGATAGATAATAGGGAGCTGCGGAGAAGGGGAGGCGGATTCTTCGGTGCAAACCCGCTTACAGGATCTATAGGCGTAGTCACGATCAATCTTCCAAGAATCGGGTATCTTGCAGATAATGAGGACTCATTCTTTGAGAGACTGGAGCAGCTTATGATACTAGCTAAGGACAGTTTGGAGATAAAGAGGAAGGTTCTCGAAAGGTTTACAGAGAAAGGCCTATATCCATACTCAAGGTTCTATCTGAGATACGTTAAGGAGTCGACTGGAAGCTACTGGAAGAACCACTTCTCAACGATCGGCATAATTGGGATGAATGAAGCCCTGCTTAACCTCTTCGGGTATGGAATCGCAACTGAAGAGGGAAGAGACTTCGCGGTCAAGGTCCTTAACTTTATGCGTGAAAGGTTGATGGAGTTCCAGGAAGAAACTGGGAACATGTATAACCTTGAGGCGACGCCTGCTGAAGGAGCATCATATGGGCTTGCCCGTACGGATAAAAGAAAATACCCAGACATCGTGGTTGCTAATGAGAATTATCTCTCATCAGGCGCTGAACCATTCTATACTAACTCAACTCAGCTCCCAGTGGATTTCACTGGAGACTTGTTTGAGGCATTGGAGCACCAAGAATGCCTACAACCACTTTACACGGGTGGAACTGTCTTCCACATTTTCCTAGGAGAGAGGCTGTACTCATGGAGGCTTGCTGCTGAAATAGTTAAGAGGGTTGCATATACGACTCGTATACCATACTTCACGTTAACCCCCACCTTCAGCATCTGCCAGACTCACGGTTACATATCTGGAGAGCACAAGGTCTGTCCAACCTGTGGTGTAAGATGCGAAGTCTACTCCAGAGTTGTTGGGTACCTTAGACCTGTTGACCAGTGGAATGATGGTAAACAGGCTGAGTTCAGGATAAGAAAGACCTTCGACAGATCCGTAATGATGGAGATACCTGCTTAGTGAAGGATTAGGATGTATGAGGTTCGGCGGTCTGCAGAAAACAAGCCTAATTGACTTTCCCGGCAGAATAAGCAGTATACTCTTCACTGTAGGATGCAATCTCAGGTGTCCTTTCTGCTATAATTGGAGGCTTATAATTGACCCTAAGCCTCCATTCCTCTCAGAAGATGAAGCGCTGGAGATTCTTGAGTCTAGAAGGAAGTATATTGACGCCGTTGTGATAAGTGGCGGGGAGCCCACGATCAATAGTGACCTTCCAGACTTTGTTAGGAGACTAAAGGAGAGAGGTTTCTCGGTAAAGCTTGATACGAATGGCTTTCGGCCGGAAATCCTTGAGGAGTGTCTCCCAAATCTTGACTATGTCTCTCTTGACGTGAAAACGTCGAAGGATAAATACGGGATCCTAGGCGTTGAAGATGTGCAGCCGTTGTTGAGAAGCTTAGAGATCCTGAAGAAGGGAGATGTTGACTACGAGTTTAGGAACACCGTTGTTCCTAGACTTGTTGACCGAGAGGACGTTCTGAAGATGGGTGAGATGGTGAGGGGTGGTAAAAGGTTTGTCTTCCAGCAGTTTCTGCCAGAAAATGCATGGGACCATAGCTATAGAGAGATAAACCCCTACGATGAGAGCGTGATCATGCATTTTGCAGATCTAATCAGACCATACGTTGAAGAGGTCCAGCTTAGAGTCTAGTCTCTGAACTCAATCATTACCCACTAGACTTTCTAATAAGATACTCATGAATCGCCAGTGCAGCCATTTTTCCGCCGCCCATCGCTGATATGACGGTGGCATCTCCACTGACGATATCTCCGGCCGCAAAGACCCCGGGCATATCCGTCTCCCCTGCTTCACTCCTAACGAGGATTCTTCCGTCAGCCGCAACCCTTATTCTTTCTTCTCCCCTAACGGCTAGTGGGTTGGGTCTCTGACCAATAGCGATTATTACGGTATCCGCCTCCAATTGGAACTCTGATCCGGATAATGTTACGGGTTTCTTTCTTCCAGTATCATCCCGTTCTCCAAGGCCGATCTTCAAGCATTCAACCCTTCTTACCCATCCCTTTTCGTCACCTATGAAGCGTTTGGGGGTTGCGAGAAACATGAATTTTACCCCCTCCTCCTTTGCATTTATGATCTCGTCTCGTCTGGCAGGCATTAGATCCTCAGTTCTCCTGTATATGACTGTGACCTCGCCTCCTAGTCTAAGAGCGCATCTTGCAGCATCCATTGCGACGTTTCCTCCCCCAATGACTGCAACTTTTCTCCCAACTTTTACTGGTGTGTCGAGATTGGGAAAATTATAAGCTCCCATCATGTTTATGCGAATGAGAAATTCATTCGCTGAGTATACGCCATTTAAGTTTTCTCCCGGAACCCCCAAAAAGGTGGGCAGGCCAGCTCCGGAGCCAATTAAGACCGCGTCGAAGCCCATCTCAAAAAGTTCGCTAATCTTCACAACCCTGCCGATTATGATATTTGTCTCGATTTTTACTCCTAAACTCTCAACATAATCGACTTCCGATCTAACAATATCCTTTGGCAGCCTGAAATCTGGGATCCCATACGTGAGGACGCCGCCAGGCCTATGAAGAGCCTCGAAGACCGTGACCTCATGGCCTAGTTTTGCAAGTTCAGCAGCCGCTGTCAAGCCCGCTGGTCCTGAACCGACGACTGCCACGCTCATCCCCGTGGATGAGGAGTGTTCTGATGACGAGGAATTTTTTCTCTTTGAAATGTCAGCCACGAATCTTTCAAGAGCGCCTATGTTGACAGGTTCACTTTTTAATCCTAGGACGCATCTGCCCATGCATTGATTCTCTTGTGGGCAGACTCTGCCGCAGATAGCTGGCAGACTGTTTCTCTCCCTAACGATCTCTAGTGCCCTCTCAGGTTTTCCCTCTCTTATTTGCCGGATGAATTTTGGGATATTCACCCCGACAGGGCATCCCTCAATGCATCTTGGAGCCTTGCATTGGAGGCACCTTTCAGCCTCTGCCAACGCATCGTCTTCGCTATATCCGAGGGCTACCTCATTGAAGCTATTTAATCGCTCCTCGATTGGAAGTTTTGGCATCGGTCTCTGCGGCTTTACCGGAGACATTATGCGCACCCTGGAGACTCTCTATGGCTGCAACCATTAGACAGAAGGATCCATATATTTAATTATCTTTTTAGTTTCGGTGCAGGTTGAAAGAATGCCGAAATTTGCAGGCTGGTAGTTTCAGCTAGTTTCAGGCGGCGTCATAGGCTCTTCTTCTCTTTCGGAAAGAAATTCTATCAGCTGGAGAATGTTCTTTATGATTGACAGGGACGAGAATAGAAGGATGGCGCTGAGGATCGGTTTAAAGTCTATTTTGACAGTTATGTTAAGATTGGATGGGAAAGGCATACCTTGTGATGGTTGGAAGGGTATCTCGAGCATACCGCCACTTGTAATCATGACTAGGAGCGCCATGAATATTAAAGTTCTAGCGGCGCTGAGAAGATATGGGATGAATGTACCCTTAAGCAGCTGGATGGCAACCTCAAATGCTACGGATAGTAGTAGAAATTGTGTTACACTCGCTTGCTGCTCGGGTAGAAATTGTCTCCCGATCTGGGTGACATTCAGTATTATCAACATTTCTCCTCCCATGATGAGGCCCCAAAACGCAGCCCTCATTATCCTAGCCGCTATGATTTTCGCCCATTCCTTTGCGGATCTATCCCTTTCCTCATATTCCATATTCCTGCCTCCAAATAGTTAGAGTTTGCTCAAAACCTGCGATACTAAGTGAGTATTCTATAAAGCCGCTTCCCGTGAACCTGTATAGGTCATATATTCCAACAATCATCTCAAACGACCCTCTTATTCCGGATCCTTGCATCAATTCGACTGGTTGAACAGCAGAACCAACTTTCTGGCCTTCTCTGTTGTACACTATGAAGGTTAGGTTCCCCCGTATATCAAGAAAAGAGTGGTTCTCAACTTCCACGGAGAGGGGGAGCCTTAGGTGGGTGCCATTGAATGTTGGCGGTCCAGCCTGTTCTAGCCTCAGGCCATATAGCGGAGCGCCCCAGTGGATCGGCATGCCCGCTATTGAAACCTCGATGTTGAAGGCGTAGGCATAGCGGAATCTCGTTAGAAAGTTCAGAGTGAAATCTGTATCATTGAAAAGAATGTCAGGTCTATTCGAGACCATGTCCAAAAGATCTAAAGCAAGAATATGCTGAATCGTCCGGTTTGAGCCGCTTCTTATCTCTCTGACGATTGTGCTGTTCTGCACGATAATCGAGCCGTTTATGTCCCTAAAACTTGTTCCGAATTCAAATTCATCGATAGAAAAATATCCCTTATTATTTAATGTGATTGGAATGGATAGCACAATTTCACTGTCAATGAGGCTTATCCTCATCTCCCCTATCTGCAGTCCATCCTCCATGAGAAATGTTCGAAATATTGAGTAGCCCGCCACTCCGATAAAGAGGAATATGATAATGGTTCCTATCGTGGCAGTCCAGCCTATTGCCCTAACACTATGTTTCATATGGCGTCTACTACTCTATGAGTTGCCTACTTTTCTTCTCCCGCTTTTGTCTCTTTAGGCTGCGAAACGATTACCTGCACTCCTCTCCTTGTTAGTATCGACCCAACCCAGCCCATTACTCCAAGATATAGCACCTTCATCGCAGATGTGATGAGAGGAGAGAAGGCTCCTCCAAAGATGCTTCCAAAATCTCCAGTTATTGGAATCGGCTCAACACCCATTAGAAGCTGATATGCGAGGACAAATGTGAAAAGCAGCAATGCAATGCCAATGAAGAGAGTTGCATAGCCTACAATCTTAATCTGATCCATGAAAT
>JANXEA010000019.1 GCA_025059045.1 Candidatus Bathyarchaeota archaeon
GGACTAGTGTTAACTGGCAACCTTTATCCAAGCATAAAAGTTTTGCCGAAAGCAGACGACCTATCTGTCCCCGTAATTTTAGTCCCCGATGACACATACACTACTCTTCAAAAAATCAGGAATATTGTCGGGAAGATTAAACCTGAAGATCACGCGAGAATCGATCGAGCGAAGAGCCTAGTAATGGAGAATGTGGATTGGCGCAGGATCTTGGAGATGTGGAATTAGGATCAAGTTTTACAGTTTGGTGAACGAATATTGCCCATCAGGCAACCGATTGTCTGCGTCCTAGGGCACGTTGACAGTGGCAAGACTCTTCTTTTAGACAGTATCCGAAAAAGCAGCGTGCAAGCTAGGGAAGCAGGAGGTATGACTCAGCATATTGGCGCAAGCTTCTTCCCGCTTGAGACTTTGAGGGAGATAGCGGGTCCACTGCTACGTAAACTAGGTGGGGAAATAAAGATTCCCGGGCTTCTGGTGATTGATACGCCTGGCCATGAAGCTTTCGCTAATCTTCGACGCAGGGGTGGTAGCGTCGCGGACATAGCAATACTCGTTATTGATGTTCTGAAAGGATTTGAGTTACAGACATATGAATGCTTGGAGATATTGAAGTCGAGGAAAACGCCGTTTCTTGTCGCCGCTAACAAGATTGATCGAATTCCAGGATGGAAACCCCAAACGACGACCTCATTCATCGAATCTTATAGGGCTCAAGATCCCCATGTTAGGCAAAGTTTAGACGAACATCTGTATGCTATCATGGGAAAGTTTTCGGAGCACGGTTTCAGAGCTGATAGGTTTGATAAGATATCAGATTTCACGCGAACGGTTGCTATTATCCCTACAAGCGCGAAGACGGGAGAAGGCATAACGGAACTCGTCGCTGTTCTAGCAGGTTTAACTCAACAGTTCTTGAAGGATAGGCTCCAGGTCACAGAAGGTCCAGCTAAAGGCACAATACTCGAGGTTAAAGAAGAAGTAGGCTTAGGTATAACGGTCAACGCGGTCATTTATGATGGAATAATAAGAAAGGACGACATAATAGTCTTGGGCGGTAGGGAAACCCCGATAGTCACAAATGTTAGAGCACTGCTGCTGCCAAAACCCCTAGACGAGATCAGGGATCCGCGAGACAGGTTCTCAATTGTTTATGAGGTCTCAGCCGCTGCTGGCGTGAAAATAGTTGCACCCAGCTTGGATGGCGCAATTGCAGGCGCTCCGATCCTCGTAGTCCCCGAAAAAGATAAGGTTGACGACTACCTAAAGGAAGTTTCAGAAGAGGTTGAAAAGATTCGTATATCGACAGAGATCGACGGCGTCATCCTAAAAACTGATACACTCGGCTCACTAGAAGCAATAGCTGAGAACCTGAGAAACCACGGTGTCCCAATTAGATTGGCTGATGTTGGCGATGTTTCGAAGAGGGAGGTCACAGAAGCAGCCATAGTGAAGGATAAGGAACCATTGTATGGTGTCATCCTAGCCTTCAATGTGAAAGTTTTGCCCGATGCTGAGCAAGAAGCCCAGAATAAAAAAATCCCTGTCTTCAAATCCAACATCATCTACCACCTGATAGATGAATATTTAAGTTGGATGAAACAGGAGAGAGAAGCGCAAGAGGCGGCTGAGTTTGGGAAACTTGAGAAGCCGGCGAAGATAAAGGTCTTACCTGGATATGTTTTTCGAAGGGCTAAGCCAGCAATCATCGGAATAGAGGTTCTCGCAGGTAAAATTAGGCCGAAAATTCGCCTCATCACAGTAGAAGGTAGAGAAATAGGGGAGATTCTACAAATACAGGAGAAGGGAGAAGCGATATCCATTGCTGAAGCTGGAAAGCAAGTGGCCATATCAATTGATAAACCTGTCGTTGGACGGCACTTCGATGAAGGTGACGTGCTATATACTAACGTTCCCGAAACTCATGCCAGAATACTTCTCTCAAAATTTCAGGATAGGTTGGATCCCATAGAGATTGAAACGCTTAAAGAGATTATTGAAATAATGAGAAAAAGATCGCCGTTTTAGGTATACATTCGAGATACAGTAAATATGGAGGTTTTTAGGGGAATAGTTTAAGCTGATCAAATGAATTTCTAGGGCTGCATAACTTTTATGGAATTCCGGTCGACTTCGCCGCTCAGATCTATCATCCTCTTGGATAGAGCGGTCTGATTCTCCCCCACTGCAATGTCTTTAGAGTTTGCGCCACCGATCCTAACAAAAGATTCTACTTCACTGTATAATGAGCATCCTCTGATAATCGCATGTTTAACGTCTCTCAATTCGATTGCCGGATAGGAGTAAGCGGCGGTTTTAATGCTAACACCTTCGATTTTCACGCCTTCGCTAAATTCCAATTTTAACGTTGCATCATTCTCGACACCTATTATTTTGACATTGTTGAATTCGAGTCCTCTCACATTTCGGCAATAGAAGCCGCTGCAAATCATTTTTGGCAGCCCCCTGATCATAGCTGGCTGGGCGCCTTGAAATGTCGGATCCTTTCCCATCGAAATTATCACGTTGCTTAGGACTATGTCCTCTATTGGCATTTCTGGCAGCCCGTATAGAAATCCGGCTGCAGCACTGCACTCTTGAGCGGTGATATTGCTTAAATATATTTTTCTGACAGAGGGAGTTCCCCCAGTTATGGGGAGAGGCGAATTATCTGATGGGAGTGGCGTAGCATAAAACATGTTGACGACGAAAGGACAAAAAACCTTGTTCATAAGAACATTGTTAACCCTTATGTTTTCAACAGTGCCACCGCGCCCTCTGCGAGTCTTTATCCTGACCCCTCTATCTGTATTGTTGAAGATGCAGTTTGAGACGACAACATTTCGGATACTGCCTGAGGTCTCGCTTCCCATAACGACGCCGCCGTGACCATGTATCATGATACAGTTTGTGATGGAAATATTCTCAGATGGTTTATCTGCTCTGTAAGGCTCCAACTCTGTTCCCGCCTTAATCGCAATGCAGTCGTCGCCGACATCAATGTAACAATTGGAAATCCGCACATTTCGGCAAGAGTCCGGGTTTATGCCGTCAGTGTTTGGAGAATTAGGCGGGTTTATAATCCTCAAATTTTCTATGGTAACGTCGTTGCACACGAAGGGATGCACAGTCCAGAAAGGCGAATTCTTCAAGGTTAAGTCTCGAATTGTAACGTTTGTACATCTCTTCAAGTCTATCAATTTAGGTCTTCCATGTGATAATTGACCCTTCCAATGGAGTTCCCACCATCTCCTACCCTGACCATCAATTGTTCCTCTGCCTACAATTGCGATGTTTTCCGCGTCCTCGGCATGTATTAATCCAGTTATAGTCAGTTTTGACCCGTTAATCGTCTCCTCTTTGACCAGTAAATAGTCATTTGGATCCTCACTTCCGAGGATGGTTGCTCCGGAACATATTTCGAGTGTTACATTGCTCCCCAGAATTATTGCTCCAGTTAGATATTTTCCTGAAGGAAAATATATGATTCCGCCGCCCTGCTTTACACAGGATTCAACAGCGCTTCTGATAGGTTCAGTATCATTTGATTTTCCATCTCCAACGGCTCCATACTCAACGACATTAAATATAGATTGATTCTTCAACAGATTCACCCATCCCTCTAATTTATGGAGTACTGGCTATCAAATTCTTCTAAAGAAGATTTTTAAATTTTAACTATTCATGGCAACGACGTAAATCATTCCGATCCCAATAGGTCCTTCGTTCCCACTATGTCTTCGTCTTATTCGCTTCCAACTATTCTAAGCAAATCCTCAGCGCCTTCAGCATAGCCTGAAGCTATAAGAATATCCCCTGGACTGATTATTGTATCGGATTTTGGGCGTAACCACTTCTCTCCTCTCTTAATTACTAATATCCACATACCAGTTTCCTCCGGAATCTTTGCCTCCCTTAGAGTCTTACCTGCAAGAGGCGAGTCTTTTGTAACCTTAACCCTTTTAACGGTCTCCTCCGCTTCATCTATCACCAAACTCAGTACGGGATGAGGCTTTAATCCTCTCAAAACGACTTCTGCTATCTTTGCGGCTGCATCCGCTATCTTCTCAGTTACGACCCCTAAACGAATCAGCCCAAGAAAGTCCCTCGACTCTTCTGGTCTTGTAATATTTTCCAGCACCAAAAACTCAAATTCAGTATGGAGATTATCCATGTGCTCCTCAAGCTTTTGAACTTCCTCGGCTAATTCCGGGCTATTTAGGATAAGTGAGGAATAGGCAAGGTCTATCATGAGTTCGCATGTATCCTTCAATTC
>JANXEA010000020.1 GCA_025059045.1 Candidatus Bathyarchaeota archaeon
AAGTTAACATAAAAACGTCCATTAAGAAACCCTATCTTGAACATATCCACGAATCATCCCCATCTTAATATACTTGCGTATTACTTTGGGGTAATATCCGAACTTCTGCTCATCATATGGAACTAACCTTGACCTATACCATTCTTCAGCGATCTGATCTATGTTGTCAACTCCTAATTTCGCTTTTGCATATTCTTCAAGGCTGGAATATTTCTTATAGGCCTCTGATTCAATGCACCATTCACGCCAGAAATTTAACATCAAAAAAACCCTTTTGCCGGACTTTAAATGGCAGTTAAATATGTACGCCTTCCGTAAGTAAACAGTGACGCCGATAAACCTAGGAGCCTCGTCTCCCTTGCGGATGTGAAAGGTACCATTATTATGGAAGAGAAAATGATGGGGCGCCATCACAGGAAAAACTTTGTCTGTATGAAGAAAATCACCCCTCAAAACAATTTTTGGTGCCGCATATACAACATTCTTCAGTCTCAGATATTTTCGAAGATGGAAAATACTATTGGGCCCGTCCGTATGAAAAACTTCGTCACCATCCTGAACCAGTATCCAATCTTCATCAGCCTTTTGATATCCGAACAGCCTCGCTTCTGGAAAGATGAGGTGGGGCTTGATATATATGTCCATTGCAAGTTTCCATTCATCCCTACATTTTTTTAGGAGTTCAATAGTCCCGTCTTCAGAGCCCTTGTCGACAATTATATATCTGTCAACAAAATCTTTCGTAGACTCGACCGCCAATAAAACCATTCGTGCTTCATTCCATGTACACATAACACAAGCGATGGAGTTCATTTCAACTAAATATTACGGTTTGTGGCGTTTAAGAATTTCTTACTGACCTCTCAATACTCCAGAATTGTTTACAAAAATTTGAGCTTGGCTTGAGAAGTTCTCACGCGCAGAGACATTATTAATTTTGCGGAATCAACGTTGTTTCGCACCATTGATTAGAGGGTTGAAAATCGTTGAATTTATCTAATCGAGTCGCCTCTAAGATTCTCTTAATAAGGTTGTGATGTACTAGAGAATTTAAAATATAAGCAGGAGAGAGTATGAATGTATTCAATCTTTGAAAAATTATCGCATATATGGCGCGGATTTTTCTATATGCTGACAAGTAAGTGTTGGCGAACCTATTCTAAACCAGTCATGTTTTGGAGATTTAGTTTCGGGCTGATGGAAAATGAAAGTTGATGTGCTTATTCCGACAAAGGATCCTGAAAAGATCAGGCCAAGACTTCTTCAAACCTTAAAAAAGGCAAGTTGGGTGAACAATATTGTTTTGGAAACATCAAAGCCTCTTTCAATTGCGCGGGCCATTGGAGCGAGAAAGTGCTCAACAGAGTGGATCGCCATGTTCGATGATGACGTGGAAATACCGGAGAATTGGTTTGAAGTAGTATCCAAATACATAGGGCCTGGCATTGTAGCAATTTCCACACCCTCATTTGACGTAAACAACATTCATATGATGGCGTACAAGATTGTAGTAGATAAAATAAGACCGCTTCACACAAGAGATACACCATTTATAGACAATACCCTGATAAGAAGAGACATTCTTCTCAATTATTATCCTCCGCCTGTTTTCTATGGTGAGGATGAAATCCTATACCGCTTTGCTAAGAAAAGAGGAAGATGGGTTCATCCTCCTCCGTGTGGAGTTAAACATTTTCTCATGGTCAAGAGCAATGTTGAGGAGGGATCAATTAAATGGCAGCTTGGTCTTTATCCGCTTCGCAGATTCGTAAGAAGCAGGCTGGCCTACTTCCTCATTCCGATTTTAGCTATTGCATATTCTCATACACTAAGAACTGTTGTATTTTTTTGGAGAATAAATATCAAGATCTTAGCTGGCTATATGAAGGCGAGGATTGGATTATAGGATGAGTATACCTCTACGCTATTTCAAAAAAACAATCTAATTATTATCTATGGAGTTAAAGTTGTGGATTATGAGGATTATGGAGAAAAAATAGATCATAAAAAATTTAAGATATGTGCCCTTCCTTATTTTTGGTGGCAAGTGTACTTTGGCTCGCTTTGTCATATTATACGCATTTCACAAGATTGACTCGCTATCTTTAAATAGACTAAGAATTCTTAGAAGGATGAACCCTGACGTCACCTTTGTCCCGTTCTTTGGTATTCGACAAAAAATATATTTCCCCACACTTATAGATCTGAAACGCGCTCCTGCTAGGATCTTAAATCTTTATTTTCTTAAATTCAAGACAGTATATGATCTGTCTCATTATGTAAATAAGAAATTAGAATCCTTTCGCAGAAAAAGTGAAATCGATAAAGTACGCAACGCTTTAGAAGAAATCTGTTTGAGTTTATACTGTGATTATACCCCATTAGGCTATTATAATCTAGACTTGGCAATCAGAAACTGGTTTTCAGTTGAAGGCAATAATCTCGACTTTGACTTTTTAATCTTTTTTGAATATGATATGTATGCCACAAAACCTATAGCGCATCTTTATGCGAAATATACAACTTATGACGCAGGTTTTGTGGGCTACGGGAAAGTTGATTCTTCTTGGTACTGGTATAATAGACCTCCCGGAGCAAGAAAATCTATAATATCTTGGCTTGTTAAACGTGGGCTAAAACCGTATTTATATTGTGGCGTATTTGCTGGTCACATGGTTTCGCGTGAGGTTTTAACATGCCTAGAAAAAACGCCCCTTCCTTATGGATTCTGTGAAATGAGATGGCCTTCAATCATTGCTGGTTTGGGATTTAAATGTACTAACCTAAATTTTCCTATGGTCAGATATGGAAGGCCTATACATAAGTCTGAGATTATAGCTAACGAGAGATTAGGGCTTTTTCATCCAGTATATGAAGACATTGATCTCTCCACTAAATAACTTAAAATATTGATTCCCGGAGGAAGCTGTCATAGCCTTATTATCGATGCCCAACTGTTGCTTTCTTTGCTGGGAAGATCCTAGGGCTTCTACTTTATTCTTGTTTGGGTATTAAAAAAGAGAGAATATAGAAAGCTATAAGTGGACATAGATAGTTTCATATGTGTGTTTAGGGCCACTTTGGGTTTCAAGAGGAAAGGAGGGATCCTAAGTGTCTAGGAAGGCTGAGAAAAAGGTCGAGAAGAAGGCTGCTGAGGCCAAACCTGAAAAACGAGGCGAAATTGAGAGCATGGTGCTGATTGGGCAGAAGCCAGTGATGAAGTATGTGGTTGCCTGTTTGACTTCGTTTAACGCTGGGGCGGAGAGGGTTATCGTTAAGGCTAGGGGGAGGGCGATTAGCAGGGCTGTGGATACGGCTGAGCTTCTGCGTCGCGCCTTTATGAAGGATGTTGATGTGGAGAGGATCGAGATCGGTACTGAAGAGATGGAGAGGCCTGATCGACCTAAAGCGAATGTCTCGACGATGGAGATAGTGCTGGTGAAAAAATAAACCAGACGGAGATTAGCCTTTTTTAATTATCCTTTTATTTTTAGCCTATTTAGTCTTGTATTCGGCTTTTAGTAAAGCAGTTCTTGAGGTTTCTTTTTTAGAGCTATTATGTCTGTGGATCTGTCGGCGTGAAGCTCTGGTCTTCCGCCGATCGAGTCTTTGACCCTTGCGCCCATAATCTGTATGTATTCTCCAGTCTCTATGAATGCTAGCTCTTCTACTTTGTCATTCCAGAGGACGAGCATTATGTTGGCCTCATCATCCTTAAGTTCGATTCTTCTCACCTTCCCTTCGCTGCCGTCCTCACGCTTGAATGCGGATGCTGGGTAGATTTGACCTACTAGACCAATGGTGTTCACCATTCTCTCATCACCACTTATGTCACTTATTTTCTTGATGAATTTGGCTAGCGGCGGGAAGTCTTTTTCGCATAAGCTAGGGGGTTGAACCTCGATTTTCCCTCTTGAGGCGATATTAATCTCTAGCATCCCGTCCAAGCCTATTCTGACGTAGCCATGAGTGAACCTAACGATCTTTCCTATCAGTCCCACCGGATCTTGCAGCTCTGCATTCTCATTCCAGAGTATTACCCTAGCTTCGCCTGATTTATCAGCAACTAATAGTTGCCTAAATTTTCCTTCTGCTTCATCAGGCTTCAAGAATTTTTGAAGTGGACAGACTGCTATAACTCTACCGGAGACTGTGACGTCGCCTAATCCGGAGACTAGGCTTCCGATGGGCATGTCGCCCTCGAACTCAAGTCTTGGATGGTCGGCGCCGATTTCCGCAGCAATTAGCCTAGCTGCAGCCTCAGCTGTTAAAAAGCCCTTTGACCTACCAATCTTCTCCTCAATCATGTTTATTACTTCTTCACGTGTCAATTCTGGACGTGAAGAGATGATCCTACAGATAATCTCTTCTATGCTCAATTGAAATCAGACAATCTTGAAGAATGTAGGTGAATTAAAGCTTATTCTTTCCCTTTGGAAAGACGGTGGGAAAACTGTAATCCTCATGCTTTAATGATGAGGCATTATATTATTGCTACTTAAGGGCTGATAAACTTCGATGTGGCGGGTAACTTTATTTGGCACTTTCTAAAAATTATCTCTTGGGGCTGGAGGAAATGGCAGTTTCAACATTCTTCTTTGCTTTAGGCTTCGCGCTTATCCTTATAGGTTTTGTGATCGTTACATTTTCGGTTATGCTTTCCATCATGAAGGGTGTGCGGAAAGGTGATAGAGCGAGAGTTGGAGGTCTCATTATGATTGGTCCGTTTCCAATAGTTTTCGGCTCGGATAAGGAGACGGTGAAGACCATTATCCTACTCTCAATTGTTCTTTTGATTCTTGGAATCGTGTTGATAATTCTTCTCCGCCAATATGCGATCTAATTTTGGAGGGATAAGTTACGATCAGAGTTTGTGACGTCTGCGGCAAGAGGAATGCCAGGTATGTTTGTCAGGAATGCGGACGAAATGTCTGTGAGAGATGCTTAGAGCCTCATACTTGGCTATGCGCTGAATGCTTGAAGTCGGCTGAGGAGGGAATAGAGGTTCAGCGGGTCAGCCTACCCGTATCAATTCGGGCTCTAATGATAGGCTTTGCGCTCATATTTGCTGGCACAATAATCCTGATGCTGTCCTCTTTTATTCAAGGGTTCACGGGCTCAGCGGGGCTTGTCGTCTTTATCGGCCCAATCCCGATAATTTTTGGAGTTGGGGAAGCAGTTCTGCCTATCCTAATACTTGCTCTTCTGCTCACAGCGATTGGCATAGCATTTTATCTTATCCTAAGAAGGTGAGTTGCCTATTTTGGTGTGATCATCGTTGATCCATTTGCTTCAAAATCCAACGGAATTTTACCATGTAACTTTTTGGTTTAAAGCGCGTGAACATAATGGGAAAAAATGAGGGAAACATGGTTGGCAGCTTAGAAGGGCAGAGAAGGGCGACGAATAGGAGTAGGAGGGGTCTTATTCACTTATATACGGGTGACGGTGAAGGAAAATCTATAACAGCTTTCGGGTTGGCCTTAAGATCTGTTGGTCATGGCTATAAAGTTATTATCATCCAGTTTATGAAGGGACGTAAGGATATTGGAGAGTATAAGATTAAGGATAGGCTTAGTCCCGAATATGAGATTTACCAGTTTGGGCGTAAGGGGTTCGTTGACCTTAAGAATCCCTTGCCCATCGACCGTAAGTTGGCAAATGAGGGGCTTGCCTTCGCTAAGGAAGCCTTGAAGAGAAAGCCGCACTTGCTGATTCTAGACGAGATTAACTTGGCGGTTGCCGCTGGACTGATAAGGGTCGAAGATGTTCTGAGCCTTTTGGACAGCGTCCCTCCATCGACAACGGTTGTTTTAACGGGTAGGATGGCTCCAAAGGAACTTGTTGACCGTGCGGATCTTGTGACTGAGATGCGGGAAATTAGGCATCCGATGAGAAAGGGTGTACCTGCACGCAGGGGGATCGAGTATTAGAAGTTGAGCCACATGATGCTGGCTGAGAGGCACCTCTTAAAGACTGCAGTCCTTTCCGGCTTTGCTTTCTCTTCTTTCTCCCCGTGCATCATGTATAGAAAGATCAGCAGTAGTGCAATGAATGTTAGACCCATCAGAATAAGCCTAATCATGGCGTAGTATTCTTCAACGGACATCGTCAACACGGCCTTCTAGCTATTTTTCAGTTCAGCATATAAGGTTGACGCTTCCTTTTTTAATCATCTTTCATGGAGCGTGACCTGTGCTTTTCCATTCTTTCATTAAAACATCATATAATTGGTCGTCTTCCTCTATTAGGTCGTAGCGCCCTAGGCATTCAGCTATCTTCTGGGCGATAAGATGATAGCACAGGTGCGCCTTCTTCTCCATGACGTTATAGTAAAAGTCGTTGCAGGAGCAGAACTCGGCTGCAGGCAAGATTAGATAGTCACGTTCTCTCCCAACTACTATCCAGACGACTCTATTGCTCGGCTTAAAGGTATACTTCTTCACCCTTTCCTCTTTAAGGGCTTCCCATGCTTTAATGAAGCGGGAGCCGAAGACCTCTGTCAGATAGTTTAGCATGTCGCCTGCGATTTTGCCCTCTTTTTTTGCCTCTTCACAGAGTCTGGCGAGAATTTCTGATTCCCTCTCGCCTTTCATTAGTTTAACCTACCCTAAAGTTATCTTCTGCCTGGAGATAATAATGTTTTTTGTGCATCAGCTTAGTGTTCTCAGCTGGCTGAGATTGCCTAGAAATGTTCCATCCAAGAGAATTATTTCTGCTTTTCCAAGATCTACGCTTCCTGAGCGCAGAACCGGACCAATGAATTCTTCGAATTTCTTCTGTCTTGAGAATGATGGAGTGTTGATTGTTTGTCCCCCTAGAAAATCATTGAATGATGGCATTATGATTAGGTTCTTCGTCCGGGCTTCTAGGTTAAACTCGGATCTTAGGATTTCTTCAATTTTTTTCTCTTCTTTTGCCTTCTTTCCATAATGTCGGAGCACGAATCTTGCCAGGTGGTTTCTATTACACGGGGCTTTTACCCAGACTTGTCTCGTGATTCGGAAGCCGAATGGGTCCCTGAAGCCTACTACTGGGTGAACGTGGCCTATTACAAGTGTTTCACATCTGAGTAGACTTACGTCTGGCCATGTGTGTCCATGGAAGAAGCCAACTTCGCCTATCACTGTTCCTCGAGTAGGCAGGATTTTAACGTTATCTGGAAGTAGCGCCTCTAAATTTCCATCATGATTTCCGAGTAAAACTTGGACTTCTGCTACATTTTTTGATATCTCTTCGAAGAAGAATGGGACGTCCTGCCACTCCTCCAGCTCAATCCTTGCTATGGTATGTTTGATGTCGCCTAGAAGTAGAACAAAGTCCGGTTTCTCGGAGGACATTATACTGAGGATCTTCTCAATGATCTTCTGGGTCTGCGATGGGACATGTACACCTTCTTCGGAGAGGGCAACCTCCCAGCCTATATGCAGGTCCGAGATTACGAGACATTTCTCGGAGCCTTTTCGGACTAGGAGTGCCGCGTGGGGAGTTAAAAGTTTTATTGAGGATGCAGATAGGCTCATCTGAAATTCACGGTTAACTCTTCTCTGAGATGAGGTTGGTTATCTCCTGATAGAGGATGCTGTTTGCCGCCGCTATTAGTGAGAAGTGTCTGATCTTGGTTAATGGTATACTTGAAAAGTCTTCCTCTTCGAGTAAGTTGAAGATGCCTCCTGCCTCTCTGATGATAAGCATGGCTGCAGCGAAGTCCAGTGTCCTGAGTTTTCCACGTAGATCTACATAGGCATCTATTTGACCTGATGCAACCATGCAGATTTCTAGGGATGCTGAACCGAATGATCTAATTCCCTTCGCTAATCTAATAAGTGGGATGGCTTTTTGCGCACTGCTAACAGCGCGGGATACATCTACGCATAGAACGCTCTCCTCTAACGACGATTTTTCGGACGTCTTAATCGTTTTTCCTTCGCATCTAGCGCCTTTTCCTTTTTCAGCTTCATATATTCGACCGTTATAGAGATTCATTACAATCGCGGTCTCGATTCCCTCTAAGCTGTCCTTTGGGGATATTGCGAGTGATAGTGATACAAATTCTATTCCTCTCACAGCGTTTGTGGAGCCGTCAACCGCATCCGAGATTATATAGAAGGCTGGGTTGGCGCCGATGCGCTTTACACCTCTCTCTTCCCCGATGAAAATGCATGATATATTGTTGCGTTCGAGATGGTCTATTATCGCCTGTTCTGCGACTTCGTCAATGAACCTTGTCTCGTCGCCTCCATATCCCGCTCCAACGATTCTTCCGGCTTCAGGCTTTCCGAGGATGGGGTTTACGGTTTGGTAGACTTCTTTGGCGATTCTTCTGAGAATTTTGAGGTTTTCTTTCAATCTTTCACGCTCTGGCAAACTTGTGAATTAGTAAGTTTGGTTCAATTATTGTTTACCCCTTAATGAACCTTCAGTTTGCCGCATTTGAGTGGTGGCGCGCCAAAATTATGCAACTATTTTATTTTGTTCCGCATTTCTTTTTCTTTACTTCTTTCGCCTTTTTCTCCTTCGCTCCATAATAGTAGTATTTCTTCTTTTTCTCTTCGCTCATAGAATCCAGGTTCTCCTCCGTTTTTGGCTAGATGAATTATTGTTTAAAAACTATTTAACCTTTGAGACCTTTTGTTTCATGCCGCCTAATCGTATCGCGCTTTTGTATATTGCTGGCTTCTCATTTGCCTCAGGAATTGAGGGATGCATCTTTCATCTGTTACCGGATCGAATCTTTCGATGTCTCTATATTCCAGTGGGATAACGATTCTGGAGACCATCCCGTGGAGGCTATATGGGAGCCTAATTAGCCTCATACTGCCAGATGTGACCCACTCGTCTATGTGAAAGCCCCTTCCTTTAATGTCTTCCGCCAGTCTTTTACGTTCTTTTGTAGTTAGCTTGTATGCCTCAGGGTCTAATACGTGGATGTGGAATCCTCTTCCCGAGTAGACTATTCTGACATCCGTGAACATCTTCTCGAGTTCCTCATAGAGCGCTGCGGTCTCCTCTTTAACCATGTTGAATTCTTTTTTGCAGAAGCCTAAGCCTTGATGCTTCTCCATCTTTTCTTTGAGTGTTCCGTGGATTGGGCATGTAATGTTTTCCGGGTCTATGTCGAAGGCGACTTCTTGGCCTGCTTCCATCCCCTTCTCATCGTATAGGTTTCTATCATAATAGACGGATTCCGGTCTGAACTCTATGATCTGTCTTCTCACATCTTCAAGGTCTTCGTATTCGTCTATCAGGATTGTGGTTGAGGCGTCATCCTCATATTCTTCGGGGTAGATTCCAGTATGCCTGCCGATGATCACGGCGAAGATGAGTCTGCTAACGGGTTGACTGAACCATTCTATAACCTTTTCTAGGCTGAATTCTTCCCTATAGAATATCTCCCTTTCACTGAGGGTTGAGTACCTCATGCCTCTAGGAAGGCGGTACCTCTTCAAGCCAATATTTCCTCTAGGCGAGCATTGGTGATCTAGATTGTTCCGGCTTCCCAGCTTGAGATGTACTGCTTCTGCTCCTCGGTCATCTGATCAATTTTTATCCCCATTCCTTCAAGTTTCATACGGGCTACAAGCTCATCGATCTCTGGTGGGACATTATAGACTCTTGGCTCCATCCTCGGCGCATTTGCTATGTACTCGACGCATAGGGCTTGGTTTGAGAAGGACATGTCCATTACTTCTGAGGGGTGCCCCTCGGCTGCCGCGAGGTTGACGAGTCTTCCCTCGGCGAGTAGGTAAATCCTTCTTCCATCTCTCAGCATGTACTCTTGTAGGTTGGGCCTTACTGTCCTTTTTGATGTTGAAAGTTCCTCTAGGTCGGGGATTTTTACTTCAACATTGAAGTGTCCGCTATTCGCGATGATTGCGCCGTCCTTCATCCTTGAGAAGTGTTCTTTTCTGATGACGTTTATGTTTCCAGTGACGGTCACGAAGATGTCCCCAACCTCGGAGGCTTCGGTTAGCGGCATGACTTGGAATCCGTCCATGACGGCTTCGAGGGCTCTTATAGGGTTTACTTCCGTCACGATCACGTTTGCGCCCATTCCCCTAGCTCTTAGGGCTAGGCCTCGTCCGCACCATCCGTATCCGCAGACCACAAACTTTTTTCCTGCCAGAAGTATGTTTGTCGCTCTGAGTATTCCGTCTATGGAGCTCTGCCCCGTCCCATATCGGTTGTCGAAGAGGTATTTAGTGTAGGCATCGTTTACGGCGATTATCGGGTATCTTAGTGCCCCTTTCTCAGCCATTGCTTTTAGGCGGATCACTCCTGTTGTTGTTTCTTCGGTTCCGCCCTTAACGTCTAGTAGGGCCTCCGCCCTTGATGTGTGTATGGTCGTCACGAGGTCTGCTCCATCATCCAGCGTTATTGTTGGCTGGTGATCGATTACCCGGTTCACACACCAATAGTACTCATCTGTTGTCTCACCTTTCCACGCGTAGACGTGAATGCCTTGCTTCGCTAGGTATGCTGCTACTTCGTCTTGGGTTGAGAGGGGGTTTGACCCGCATAGGGAGACCTCTGCCCCCCCTTCGGCAAGTGCTTCGACGAGCACGGCTGTCTCCTTTGTCACGTGTAGGCATGCTCCGATGTTAAGGCCCTCTAGGGGCTTTTCTCTTCTGAATCTTTCTGCAATTTTGCTTAGAACTGGCATGTGCATTGCAGCCCATTCTACGAGAAGCCTTCCATTCTCAGCTAGGCCTATATCTTTAACCTTGAATTCTTGCATCTGTCTCTTCTCCTTTCAAATCTACTTGGGCTATTATGAATATAAAAGGTGTTTTGAGTTATTTTTCGTCCGGGAGGTTTTGGGATAATCTGTTTTCATGTATGCCTATCTAGCCTTGATGCGTTTGACAATTGGCGGTCTAGTCTTTTTTAGGACGCGGTATCTGCAGTATGGGCATCTTATTCCAAGCTCAAGATCCGTTGAGCTGACTAGGGAACCGCATTTGAGGCACTGGTATATGAGGTTTGGGTGTTCTCTCTTTTCTTCTTCCATGGGATTTCACTCCAATCTCTGAAGGTCCTCCCATTATTTAGGCTTTACCTTTTCCTATTGTGTAAATAGGTTGAAGAGTGCGCTGATATTCGAGGGGATAATTTAAAAAGAGGTGAAGTGGAAAATAAGTTAAAACTGATCTTGAATTTAATGTAGAAGGAGTAGATTCGTGGTTGCTTGAGGTTCTGATACTTGCTGGTGGCGGCGGTCATACTGGCTACGCCTATGCTCTTGCTCAGGCGCTTTATGGGAAAGTTTCTCTATCGTTTCTTGTTCCAGAGGGGGACAGGCTGAGCGAGGCGAGGATGGGTAGGTTTGGAATAGTGGGAAAGCTGGTGAAGGCTCGCGGTCCAAAAACTCCCTTCTATAAGTTTGCCTGGGGTTTGGCTAAATCTTTCCTTCAGTCTATTTTCAGGGTGTCTAGGAGGGTTAATGTGGTTGTTAGTAGTGGGAGTAACTTCTGCATTCCGCCGGCTTTGACCGCCTGGTTTAAGGGTGTGCCAGTTGTGAATATTGAGAGTTCGGTGCGTTTTACTAGGGCCTCTATGACGGCGAGGATTCTCCAACCTTTTTCCGATCTTACGGTTCTGCAGTGGGAGGAGCAGAGGAGGATTCTTCCCGGCGGGGTTGTTGTTGGTCCGCTTTTGCCTAAGCCTGAGGTCAAGCCTTGGAGCGGCGGTTACATTCTTGTGACTGGAGGAACATATGGGCATAGGGCGCTCTTCGATGCTGTGATGAAGAGTAGTTTGACGAATGTTGTCTTGCAGACTGGTCAGGTTGATCCGCAGCCTTATATTGAGGCGCATCCCGAGTGGAGGGTTATCACTGTAACGCCTAGGTTTCATGAGCTCTTAGCCGGCGCGGATGTTGTGGTGACCCATTTCGGGTCAACGGTTCTGGATGCCCTTGTTTATGGGAAGCCATGCGTCATTGTGCCTAATCCCGAGTGGACCCGGACTGCGGGTGAGGAGGATGCGAAGGTTCTTGCGGATAAGGTGAATGCTGTTATGGTGAGCGAGATAAGTAAGGAGAGCATATTTGAGGCGATAGAGGAGGCTAGGACTAGGAGGGTGCCGTCTTTTCAGAATGGGGCTGAGAACCTTGCGCGTATGATAATTGATCTTGTTTCAGAGTCTTCTTAGAGCATCTGGAAAGATTGGTCTCTTTTAAAGAATAGAATTCTTTGCCTAGGTTATGGATACTCCGGCATGTATGCGTGCTGGTCTTTGGTTCTGCCGTTTGTAGATTAGTAGTAGGATGGCGGCTGCCCGCAGGTATATTGATGAGCCCATTAGGAGTGAGGTTACAGGGATTTTGAATATGCCTGCGTTGAATGTCCAGCTGTATGTGAGCCCTTTGAAGCCGAGTTGGAAGAGGTACCAGTCGTATAGGTTGCAGGGTCTCTGGAATAGGAGTATTCCGACTGGGTAATAGAATAGATCGTTCATTAGGCTTGCTGTGAGGCCTAGGCATAGGATTAGCTTCCATTCTTCTAGGCCTAGGAGGAATAGGAGGGGGATGAATGCGATGAAGTATGTGACGACAAGCCAGAGGTGGTATCCAGGTATGTTTGAGCCTGGCACCACAAGGTCGATATAGTTCACGTATATTAGGCCATGCAGGATGCTGAAGAGGAATAGTTTAGTTACCAGCGATATTGATGTCTCCTGTCTTTTCACCTTGCTCCACTGGCGTGTGCCTCCCCAGCACGTGAGCATGTGAGCACTTCGGGGTCTCTTAAGAGAAGCACTTCGGGCGTTATGCGCCCAGCCATATCATTAAGCTGCACATTCAATATTATCATGAGGTGAGATGCTAGGGATACTTTGCCGGTTCCTAACTTCGAGGCGGATATGGAGAGAATCTTTTTCAGGAGTTCTTTAGGCATCTCATCTGGTCGAAGTGTAACGCAGACGGTTGCATATCTTTCTTTTACTCTGTGGTCTGCGGTCTGCAAGGCTTCTCGTTAAGTATGGGTGTGGAAGAGTTCATAAATCGGTTATGAAGAGGAATTATTTGAGTACTTCATATAAGTGGTATACATATATTTAGTCTACATGGCTAGTTTTTTCTGTTCATGCCTGGTCTTATGAACTGGGTTGAGATTGTTCTACGGTGCCTATTTACCAACAATTATATATACTTGAAAAGCTTAATTTTGAAATCCCTTTGTGTTGGGTGCCCCTGCTTTGAGTAGTGCTAAAAAGAGGGATTTTAGTTCAGCATCCATTCCAATCAGCGTTCTTGAGGAGATAGATAGGTTGATCTGTGATCTTCGTTATTGGCCGAGCAGAAGCGCATTTGTCAGGGAGGCTTGCATTGAGAAGATTAGGCGTGAGCAGGAGAGGCTTATGTGCCTCAGGGAGGCTGGGCGTCGTGGGGAAGAAGGGTCAAGGTGAAGTTGGGTCGGCTGAGCTTGTGAGCATAATTTCGAGGGGCACTCTCGTTAGGGTTAGGGGTCTTGCCCTCAGGAGAGGGGTTTGGTTTAATGCGCTTAGCAGGGCTGAGCGTGCCATGGTCGACCTTACCATTTCATTTGTGAAGAGTGTCAGGAGTGCGGAGCTGGCCAAGGCATTGACGGCCATAGTCATTAAGTTGAAGAGGGCTTTGGAGAGTAGGGTTGAGGGCTTGGTGAGGTCATTTGGCCGCTCAGCTGCTATGAGGCTATCTTTCATAGCCCAGAGTTGGGGGAACCGTTTGGCGGGTCTCTGGGCTTCGGATGAGGGTTTCTCCAGATATTTGGCGATCATGTATCTTAATCAAGGTTTGGGGGTTGGTTCTATCTGAGCATTGAGAGCTCCTCAGAGGCTCCTACGCTTTTGCGTGTCTTCAAGAGAGTTGAGGCCTCTGGGCAGCCGCATTCTAGGATGGCTGACGATGTAACCGTTGTCCTTCCCACCTTGAATGAGGAGGATGCTATAGGCTCGGTGATAGATGAGATTAGGGGCGCTGGGTATGATAAGGTTCTGGTTGTTGATGGTTATTCTAAGGATAGGACTGTTGAGATTGCTAGGAGTAAAGGGGTGACTGTGATTAGCCAGCATGGTGAGGGGAAGGCCGGTGCGATTAGGACGGCGATTGAGAATGTGAAGACGAAGTATATGCTTGTTATGGATGCGGATGAGACTTATGATCCGAATGATATTTCTAAGATGGTTGCTGCTGCTTTGAGTTGCGGGGACTGTGATGAGGTGATCGGTTGGAGGCGGGACCGTAGGAATATCCCGCTGGCCCATAGGTTTGGGAATTGGGTCTTGGGTTTCGCTTTAAGCCTCATGATGGGGCGTAGAGTGAACGATCCATGCAGCGGGATCTATCTTCTCAAAACTGAGGTGGCTAGGCGGCTAGAGTTGACTGCTACGGGGTTTGGGGTTGAGGCTGAGATAGTTTGCCAGATATGTGCACATGGCAGGCTTGTCGAAGTCCCGGTGAGTTATAGGAAGAGGAAGGGTGTGGGGAAGCTGAGGACATGGAGAGACGGTCTTCATATTCTTGGCACAATTATTAAGATGATGTGGCTCTATAATCCAGTCTTCATGTTCTCCGCTTTTGCCTCGTTATCCGCTGTTCCAGGCTTGATCATACTCTTGCAGCAGTTGACCCTTAGGTATCTTTATGGCGCTGAGGCCTGGTCGCTTGGTTGGGCCTGGCTTGGGCTTGTTCTCCTCATTATTGGGCTTCAAGGCCTATCTGTTGCGACGATCTCTCTCCAGTTGAAGAGGCTTGAGCGTAGGATGTTAGGGACGATCGCCAGGTCTTAGCTATATTATAAATAATATGGAGCAGACGTGTTGGAACCTTTAATCCATTTTATTCTTCCATTTGTCGCCCTGACTCTTTCCGGCGTTGGGTGGAAGAGGTCTCTCCTCTTCTCATTCTTCGCTCTCCTGCCAGATCTTGACATTTTTATCCTTGTCCATAGATCGATCTCGCATTCGCTTCTTGTAATCTCTGGGGCTGCTCTGCCACTTCTATTCTTGTCACGTAGATTTCGTCCCGGGTTGCAGCGTTATGTCCTTTTAGCCTTCTTATGCACGGTTTCGCACCTCGTTCTGGATGTTTTTGCCGGTTACACGCCGATCCTTTGGCCGCTTTATATGCAGCTTGTTTGGGTTAAGGTGGAGTTCTCGGTGCATATGAGCAGTCTCCTAAGCGTGTCTTTGAATGCAGGTGTTGTAACTAAGCCTACAACCTTTCCGCAGTTGCAGTATATTGATGCCCCCCTCTTCACTGGCGAGGGGCTGATGGTCTCAGCGGTCTTACTTGCACCGATCCTGTACCGGGCGGTAGCCAGTTTTTCTAGGGCTCGTTAAGATAGATCTGAAGGTCTGGTTTTTCTTTGGTCGAGATTCTGAAACTTTGGTAGGAGGCTTGGTGTTTTGAGTTGGGTTCTTGATGAGGAGGTTCTTGCGGTCATATCGGCGATCGTGCTGGTCTCAACGGTCTTTGCGGTGGTCCAGGTCTTCAATGCTGGAAGAGTTGTTGAGCCTTTCTCCGAGCTTGGTCTGCTTGGTCCAGATGGATTGATCGGCGGCTATCCCAAGGAGGTTTCGGTTGGGCAGCCATTCCGTCTGAATGTATATGTTGGGAACCATGAGGGCAGAGTCATGTACTATTTGGTTCTTGTGAAGGTTGGGGATAACTCTTCGACGATAAATGATTCGTCCCCCCTCAATGCTGATGCCATTTTGGAGATTAGGACCGTTTTAACGCATAATTCTTCTGTGGTTGTCCCAGTCAATGTGACGCTTTACGAGCCTGGCTTGAATCGACGGCTTGTATTTGAGATGTGGATTTATAATGAGACATCTAGGGGGTTCAGCTATCATGGGAGGTGGAACCAGCTCTGGCTGAATGTTACCGGATCTTCCATGCAGAGCCCTAAGCCTTTAAGGGGTTCTATGGATCCAGTTTTGGGGGAGAAGGTTATTGCGGCTTATTTGGCTGTTAGGAGATCGGAGAATTCTGGCGGGGATGTCATGGGCATGGTTCGCCGAATCAATGAGGCTTTAGCATACGTTGATGTTGGTAGGCTGGAGGAGGCTGGCAGCCTGCTGGATAATGTTCTCTCCATGGAGGCTGATGTTTCAAAGGCTGGGGAGGAGGCGGCTAAGAGCAGGCTATATCTGATGGGTGGCGCTGTTGCGGCGGTGTCGGTGCTCTCTCTAGGATTATTCCTCTATCTTAGGCGGGGGGTCTGGCTGTTCTGGGCCCGCTTTTATGGTGACTATAGGGTTTTGTGGAGTGGCGGTGATGGCAAGCTGAACGGTGTTGAAAAGAGGGTTAGGGAGATTATTAGGGCGGGTGGGGATGTTAGGCTTGAAAACATCGTTAATGGTTGCCGTGACTTCTGCGAGGCCCAGAGTGCTGCGAGGGCGATCTACAAACTTGTTAGGGGCGGGGCCATTAGGCTTGTTGATCCTCAGCCTCCAATGGCATTCGGGAATTATCTTCGGTCAAAGCGTAATCTCGGGTTCATGTTGGCCGTGGCGGTTCTGGCCTTGAGCGTTATATCCGTCTACACGTCTAGCTTAATTCCGGCTCTGGCGTTTTTGAGGTATGCGCTTGGCTCCATCTTCGTCCTCTTTCTTCCCGGGTACGCGTTAATCGAGGCTCTCTATCCGAGGGGAGATGAGCTTAGCCCTTTGGAGAGGCTTGCGCTTTCTATAGGTCTGAGCTTGGCGCTAGTGCCATTGGTTGGGCTTGTACTCAATTATACTCCCTGGGGTATAAGGCTTGATCCAACTGTCTCAGCCCTTTCCATACTTACTGGTGGACTTCTCCTCGTCTCATCGTATAGGAAGTATCTTCTCTATAGGTCTGAGGCTTCTAGGTAGGTCGGGTATGGACGGCTATGTCTAAGGGGAGGGTCGCCTCAGATGTGGCGGGAAAGTTCAGAAAGCCTTAAATATATGGATCTGAAACCTGTATTTACAATACGGAGCACGGTTACGTGTTCTAGGGTTGATAATATTGGAGCGGAAGCTATTAGTCTTACTGGCCACTTTCGGCGTTCTGTCTATTCTCGGATGTTCTATTGGCGCCGCTCCAGTCTTAGGTTTGGTTTCGGTTATGGGGGTCTCAGTGCTGGGCTCCTCAGTTCTAGGTTCTTCAGTGCTGGGGTCTTCGGTCTTAGCCAGCACGACTATTGTCGAGGCGTACTCAGGCGCGGTTCAGCTGATGCAGCCGTTGATCAGTATAATTCTGATCTTACTGCTTGTTTATGTGGAGCTGACGGATCCTTCATATGGGAGTATTAAGTCCGTGTTTGTGGAGATTAGGAAGAGTTGGGCGTCTGTTTCGGCGATTCTGCTTGTTCTCTTCCTGATAATTGTCGGACTTAAGGTCTGGAGCATATTAGCGGCTTAGAAATTTTTGAAGACTGGTGACTGTTGTCGGGTTTATCTTCACATATTTTCTTGGCAGCGAAGTTGACTGGCTACTCTACGTTGGCAGTTCTATTAGTTTGGGCGGCGGCTTATGTTCCCCTCCTATTAAGTCTCGGATACAGCTATGAGCTGCATGTTGTTTCTTCAGTAGTGTTCACTTTGGCGGGTCTTTCCATTTTGTCAGCGTCTAGATCCTCTAGCTCCACACGCGTTAAGGTTCTCTTGTCGATTGTTACTTGTGTGGTGCTTGTTGAGGAGCTCCTGTTGAATAGTGTTTATGCTTTGTATGGCTTTTCATTCGCATTGGGCGGATTGATATTGTTGCCCCTTTTTTCAGTCAGGTTTCGTGGAGAAGGTTGGCTTAGGGTCGCTTTGGAGGCTTATGCCTTAGTATTTGCGACGAGGATCGTTCTTACACCGCTTCCGGCCGGTTTTCCGAATCTTCCAGCCTATTTGCCAACCGTTTATACACTAATCCTCTTAGGCGTCATCTTCTATATGGCTTCACGTGGGATAAGGTCTGTTGACGTAAGGGTTCATCTTGGCAGGTGTAGGCTGGCAGGGCAGTTGCTCTTAGGCTTCGCTGCGGGAGCCCTTGTAGGCGTCGTTGAGTATTTCATATTGAAGCCTAAACCCGTCTTATCAGGCGCTCCAGTAGTACAGACCCTAGCATATATCATCATAGTCCTGTCCATCATGGTTGGAGTCGTTGAGGAGTTTCTGTTTCGAGGGCTGCTCCAGACCTCGCTTGAGAGGGGTTTGCCGGCTTGGCAGGCTATAGGCTTCGCCTCGATCACTTTTGGGTTGATGCATGTTGGCTGGATGAATCCACTTGAGGTTATGCTTGCCTATGGTGCAGGGGTCTTGTTCGGCGTATTGGCTCTTCTTACTGACAGTTTGGTCTCGCCTATTACGGCGCATGCTGTTGGAAACTTTGTGCTATATTTGATCGTTATGGCTTCAGGTCTTATGTGATGCTTCAAAATTTGTCCATGGGTGTTTGCATGTTATGTTTTTATGCTGATTTTGAGTACGGGTTTGTGATGTGGGAATGATGGGGAAGGATGCTGGTTTCTTGCTGGTCACGGGTGGGGCTGGTTTCATAGGCAGCCACATTACGGATAGGCTTGTGGGTGATGGCTGGCGTGTGCGTGTAGTTGACAATTTTAGTAGTGGGAGACCTGAGAACATCAAGCATCTTATGGGTGACCCGAGGGTTGAGGTTTTGGATTTGGATCTTAAGGATGCGGGGATGGCTCTTGAGGCTGTTAGGGGCGTCGGCGCCGTCTTTCATTTTGCCGCTAATCCTGAGGTGCGTGTGAGCACTACGAATCCTGATGTCCACTTTAATGAGAATGTTGTTGCCACATTCAATCTACTTGAGGCTATGAGGAAGTGTGACGTTAGGGATCTTGTCTTCGCCTCTTCTAGCAGCGTTTATGGGGAGCCTGATTCCATACCCGTAGGCGAGGATGCTCCTATACGGCCAGTGTCGGTTTATGGTGCGAGCAAGGCGGCTTGCGAGAATCTCATCCATGCTTATAGCCGCCTTTACGGTTTTAGGGCTGCGGCTTTGAGGTATGCAAATGTTGTTGGACCCAGGCTTAGGCACGGTGTGGTCTACGACTTCATCGTTAAACTTCTTAGGAATCCAAGGAGGCTTGAGATCCTTGGCGATGGAACGCAGACACGGAGCTATATTCACATAGGTGACGCTGTTGAGGCTACTCTCACGGTCTGGGGAGGCTTGTGCTGCGGGTTCGAGGCTTTCAATGTGGGGAGCGAGGACTGGGTTACCGTGAGTGAGATTGCTGATTTAGTCGCTTCGGCGATGGGTTTAGATGGTGTTAGGTATGTGTATAGGCCTGTGCTTCATGGTGTCGGATGGCCGGGTGATGTGAAGCGCATAGCATTGTCGATAGATAGGCTTAAGGGTTTGGGGTGGAGGCCTCGTATGAACAGTAGGGAGGCGCTTCTAGAATCGGTGAAGTGCTTAATTCAAGAGCTCAGGGTGTGATGGGCACTGTCACATATTGTGATGGAAGCGCCTATAGGTTTTGATGATTTAATGGGGATAGAGCTTGTCTATTGAAGAGGCTGAAGTTATTAGAAAGAGGGCAGAGGCCTTCCTTGCGAATGCGCAGCATTTACTAGAGGTTGGCGAGTGGGATCTTGCTGTCTTCAGTTTGGAGCAGTATTGCCAGCTTATGCTGAAATATTTGATGATTGTCAAGTTAGGATCTTATTCGAGAACTCATTCGCTTAGGAGACTTATTAGGGAACTTGCTAAGATGGATTCTAGACTGCAAAGTCTCGTGGATGATGAGGATAAATTGCATTATGTCGCTCATCTTGAGGAGGCGGACCTTGCGTCGAGGTACTTTCCATATAGGTTTGAGGAGAAGGAAGCTCGGAGTCTATATAGGTTTGTTGTTGAG
>JANXEA010000021.1 GCA_025059045.1 Candidatus Bathyarchaeota archaeon
GACTAACATCTTTTTGCTGCGATAGGAGAGGACTATGCGATACTGCCCTGAATGCGGAGGGGAAATGCATTACGTAAGCCTTACGAAACGTTATGTCTGCAAAAGCTGCGGTCTGACGCTTACCTTTCAAGAGATCATTGAGATGCGTGAGCAAGCCAAGGAACGTGTTGAAAGAGAGGAAGATGAGAAGAAGAGGCTAAGGAAAGAGTATCTTCAATGGTGGCTCTCAAAGAAGAAGTGATTATGGGACGCAGCTCGGCAGACATCTATTCCTATTATTCACTATGCATCTGAATTTTTAGAGCAGTACCCTCTTACTGGACAGTGAGAGCACCTAGATTTCTTGCAGAACTCAAGGCCTATGCGTACAAGGGCTGACTCGTATTCTTTAATTCTTCTAAGGTTCAGCTTCTCCGCTACTTCTTCAGCATGTTTTGACGGTTTGGGATCAGCATTTCTCCATATACCCCTCAATTCACGCAGAAAGATGTTAACCGCCACAGGTCCGACTCCTTTAAACTCCATCAATCGCTTCTCCAGCTCCTGTGGGCTTCTAGAACATTCATGCAAGGTCTCAAGGTCTCCATACCTTTCTTTAAGGGCTCTCATAGTCTCTAGCATGTTAGTCGCGGTTGAGAAGTCATATCTGACGTAGCCGCCTGAATCCAATACCTCTACAAGCTTGTACCATCCGGCTTCCATAATTTTTTCAGGAGTGATTAATTCTTCCTTCTCGAATTGGCGAAATGTCTTCTTGGCGATTTCAGCTGAAATTCTCTTAGCGAAGAGTATCGAAGCCAGGAACCACTTGAACCTGTCCTCAGGCCGGGTGAGATTCAAGCCTAACTCCTTCGAGTAGGACGGTATAGCTGAGAGTATCTCTTCAACGCTCATGGTCTCACAATACTCATTATTTTCACCCTATGTTTATTAATTGGTTTCCCGAAATCAGTTACTGTCCCTTAGCTTTACAGAATGTATTGAATAGGTCTGGATTAAAGCAGTAGTGAAAGGTGAAGTTGATTGGAATCATATGTCGAGATTATCTGCATTGGAAATGAGCTGCTTATTGGGAAGACAATGAACACTAATGCCCATTGGCTTGCAAGGAGAATAACTGGCCTCGGACTGTCTGTAAGAAGAATAACGGTAATTAGAGATGACGTGGATGAGATTGCGTCATCTATAAGGGAGGCTATCCAACGAAGGCCATGCTTCATAATAACTACTGGAGGCCTTGGACCAACCTTCGATGATAAGACGCTCGCAGGCGTTTCATCAGCTCTAGGCTTAGAGATGGAAGTGAATGAAGATGCATTGGAGATGATAAAGAGCGCCTATCAGCGCTACGTCAATGAGGGAAGAATTGGCCAATTTGAGTTAACGCCTCCAAGGATTAAGATGGCTACACTGCCTAGAGGCGGGGTGCCGCTTCCCAACCCAGTCGGCACCGCGCCCGGTGTTCTAATAGAGACGGAGGGTGTGAAGATAGTAATATTGCCAGGTGTGCCACGTGAAATGATGGCTATCTTTGATTCATCTGTGGAGCCACTCTTACGGAGGGTTTCAGGCGATCTCACCTTTTACGAATCGAGCATAGAGGTTCTTGACCTACCAGAATCTGATCTTGCACCGCTCATAGAGAAAGTCATGACGGATAATCCATACGTATACATCAAGTCCCATCCCCAAACATCTGAAAAAACCCTGAGAGTTGAGATCCATCTTTCTACAACATCAAAGGATTCTTCTGAAGCTATGCAAAGGATCGGGCGGGCGATAATGCAGATTTCGGAGATGATAAAAGAGAGGGGTGGAAAGATCAGACCGAAAAAGATCTCTGAGACCATTTAGATAAATTCGATATGGAAGGTCATTAGAAACGCTTAACTCTAGCCTCACCAGCCATGAATGAAGGGGTAACCATTAATGGTTTTTACGGCCTTCATAATTGGAACCGCAGGCTCAGGGAAGTCTTATCTGACAGCAGCGCTTACAGAAAGAATGCTTATGGACAGACAGAAAGTCGCGACATTGAACCTTGACCCCGGGGTTGTGAACCTGCCATACACGCCAGACATTGACATTCGCAATTACATCTCGATCGAGTCCATTATGGAGAAGTATAATCTCGGCCCAAATGGCGCGCTCATCATGGCCGCAGACCTAATCGCCGATGAGATCGATCTTCTTAAGGAGGAGATCGAGGATCTTGATCCCGACATCCTTATTGTTGACACACCGGGGCAGATGGAGCTCTTCGCCTTCAGGGCAAGCGGCCCCTTCATAGCCCAGACCATTAGCGAAGATGAGAAAGCCATAGTCTACCTCTTTGATTCAGTCTTCTCTCTAAACCCCCTAAATTATGTCTCAAATATGTTTCTCTCTGCGGCAGTACACGTTAGATTCCTCCTTCCCCAAATTCATGTTCTCTCTAAATGCGACTTGATCCCAGAAGCAGACCTAGACAGAGTGCTGGAATGGTCAGAAGACTATGAAGCCTTGGAATCCGCCATAAACGAGAATCTCGAAGGGACGAAGCGTCTACTCACACAGAGGATGGGAGAAGCCATCCATCAGCTCGAGCTCAGCTTCCCCCTAATACCTGTATCAGCACAGACGCATGAGGGACTTATTGAACTGAATGCTATGCTTGAACGAGTGTTTAAGGGTGGAGAGAAGATCACCTATTAGTCCTATATTATTGTCCAAGCCGCGGCTATCGAGCCCCGTTCAGCATCCCTTAAGCTATCCGCGCTGCAGATTATCACGACGTCCCCTTCCTCCGGGTTGAGAGATTGAATTATGTGGGTGAAAGCCTTAGGAAAATCCCTACTTACATCGTCACTTACGGCAGGAAGGATAAGTCTGCCATGCTTAACGACAATGGTACTCGCGCCTTTAGCCCCGGCTCGAATAGACGCATCCCGCTGTTCAAGACCTTTCCTCACATTTGCTCCGCCCCTAACCAAAACCGCCACATTATACCGGGCTAATGTCAATTCATTTTTCTCCTTTAATTCAACCATCACTGGTATGTGGGCTTTAAGACTGCGCCAAATCTTTTCCCCCTTTTCAGTTAATTTGCAACCCTTCTTAGAAGTTGATATCAACCCCTTATTCACCATCTTCAAAATTAGAGTTCTTGTGGCCCCCTCGCCTAGGCCAAGCATCTCAGACAGACGGGCGCGGCCGACTAGCCCCTCAGAGGCGATGATACTCAAAAATCTGACCGCATCATAAATGGTGAAGGATGGGGAGGGTCCCGGAGCATTCTCACGTACTACCTCTTCGATTACTCTCTTCATAAACATTACCGCTCAACACCTCGATATAGCAGAAAACAAGTATTTTACATTTCCTAACAGAAATCACTCTTATTATACAGAGCATAATTCAACTTGATTTTTGTACATGAAATTTCGATCTATTTTGAACAGCACAGCATGGCTGTCTCTAGAGGCTCTCATCCTTTTCTAGTTCTTGAGCAAATGGCACGCAAACTTCGGCTACACTTGCTATGAAAAAGGTTTCAATGTATGGGTAGCCGGAGAACCTGGATGAGGCAAACATACAGCATTATTACACTTGACTGGGAAGATTAAATCTGGAAAACTTATGAGTGAAATCTACGAAATGCTGATACACTACGGAAAAGTCTATCATCCAGCTTACAGGGACCGACACTTCGACCAGCAATAGTAAAAAGTAATCGTAATTTAGAGCTTGCAGCCAAAAATGCCTTCTAATTCCACGTAATCTTCATATAACCTAAAATCTCTTTTAGAAAGTGCAAGTCTACACCTAAATCTTTACGTCCGACTGGGAAAAACATAAGAGGACGATGCGTCTCAGTACTTGAAATAAGGTTGCTGGGCCCGTAGCTCAGCCAGGATAGAGCACCGGGCTTTTAACCCGGGGGTCGTGGGTTCAATTCCCGCCGGGTAATTGTCAGATTTGGCAATTTCTTGGATAAGATTTAATAGTCGCTTTGGGAAATGAATTTTTTCTTGAAGGTGATGAAGCCCACCTTTAACCGCCTCGGCTTCGTCCTAGGCTGATGGCTTCTACCAACAAAACCGCAGAATGGGTGGGAACATAAAACCTTTACGAGCCAAAATAGAAGATTTGGTCAAGACAAAAAATATTATGCGATATGTTCTTGAGCGGCAGAACAAAGATGGCGGATACACATTCTGCAGAGGAGGAGAATCGAACGCTCAAGACACGTATTACGCGTTAAAGATACTTGAGATGCTTGGCGCCCAGCCTAGAAATGTGCAAAAAACAGTCCGTTTCTTACAAAGGCTCCAGTATGATGACGGAGGCTTCGATTCAGTTAAGGTTGCGTACTACGCGATTCGTTCCTTACTCCACCTTGGACATAAGCCAGCAAAGCCTCTTGACCGACTTCACCAATCATTTGACGCCATTTTTGCAGGGCTTAAGAATTCTCACAAATACATAGATGTCGAGATTGTGTCAGAGATAGAAAATGTCCATTTGGCTGTTGAGCTAGTCGATGCCCTTGACTTCCCAATTAATGCCGAAAGCGTTACAAAACAAATTTTGAGCCTACGAAATAGTGACGGAAGCTTCGGCAGTAAGAGGCATTCCAGAATCGCCTCAACATATCACGTATTAAAGACGCTGAAGATTTTGAATTATAATATGGAATTCTTAGGTGAGACGATAAGTTGGGTCAGAGGGTGCGAGCTTTCCAGTGGGGGTTTCGCACCATCCCCGGAGATATCAACAATCTACATGGAAGACATTTACTATGGGGTAAAGGCACTTGAGGTTCTGAACGAACGCCCTAAGTATCCTAAGGAGACCTTAAGCCTCGTCGCTAGTTTTCAAAACCCGAATGGTGGCTTTCGCAGATCGATATTCCTTGGCATATCAGATTTGGAATCGACATATCAAGCCATTTCATGCATTGAGGCAATCGTTTCCATAGCAGAATGGTAGTGACGACATTGAAGGATAGATTGCTGCCTGATTTGGCTCTAAAAGTTGTGCTCAGCGGTCTACTGGACTCGGCTTGGGGCAATTTTAGCCGAAGCACTATAGTCAGATTCTCTGTTTATAGGAAAAATGTGAGAGTTGGGGTTGGAGAAGGAAACATACATCAGTGGGAGATAGACGCCTTAAGAGCCGCTCCTATAGAGCATGAATGGTTTAAAGTTAAGCAACCGAATGTGATTCGGGTTACTGGGGTAAAGTATGTTCCTGGAGGAAAGGTTTCAGGGATGCTCGAGAGCTTATCCCAGTCCGCAGAAGAGACGTATACATTTTTATAAGCGATGCGGAGCACATGATTTTCCCAGCTTATAGATGCTTCAACGTCAATTTGGGAAAAAGACGAACAATATCAGTAATCAGTCCAAGAACTATAATAAGGGATGTTGTAGAGACAGTTCATCCAGCATTTCCAAAGCAGAGATATCATGGAAGAATAAACAACGTAGAAGTAGACGTCGGAGATATAAACGGGTTCTTTGAGAAAGGCTACGGAATCGGCATCCTGAGGAGAAAAGGCTCCTTAAAGATTGGAGATCAAATGGAAGGTTTCCCTTTACTAGGGAAGGGTGACTTAAGAATCTTACTTGAACACATCAATCAAGACTTTAAAATCCTTGAATAGGGGGTTAATAATGTTCAGGATATTCTTGGCGAAGATGGACTTAAAATAAGCGTAAAGATGCAAACACCAACATGCACACAATTTGTGATGCCTTGAGCATTCTTGAAGAAGAGGGAAGAATAATTCGCCTTCCAGATGGGACCTTCGTTTCGACAAGAGCAAAGCAAGAAGGTGGGTCGCGAAAGTATACGATGGCATTGAGATACAGGATATTTACAGGGAGATGAAGCGCCTTATAAGCCTCGGCTTCCGCAAGCCCATCGTGGACATGACCAAAGAACGAATAAAATTATATAAGAACCAAGGTTAGCTTTTCCTCGAATATTCACCTATCTTATCAAAAACTTCTGACACTTACAATCATCTTCGGCTCTCTATGGCGGCAAATGCCTACATATCCTCTATTTTGAGAGTCTTGACAGTCACAATTAGTACTAGAACCAAGATGATGATGGCGGAAAGCGTTCCTATACCCATGTATCAAGTTGGCGGCTCAGAAACCTCATCAAGTAAAAGTTCATCTTCAGTTAAAGGAATTTCCTTGTAGCTAGGCGGAGGACCATACACACCCTGCATGTGATGATATATTAATTCTGCTGTATCAGCCCGTATACCCACTACGTAGCCTATGATCCAATATTCACCATTAGGGGTCACATACATTTCGTCGTAGCGAGCTTCAACGACCCAGCATGGGTAGTAGTTGCCTGGGTTGGGCCATCCTTCACCTATCGTGGAAGGATTGAGGTCTTTTTCGTGTTTGAGTACTGCGATAACTGAGGTCCAGTTTAATCCTGTGACCCCTATCCACTTCATATTACTTGAAATATATTCGAACGCTTTTTTGTACGCTTCCTCACGCATAACCTTGACTTCGCCCTTGATCTCGAATTTAGTGAACCACATAGCGGTGTAGAAGAAGGTGATCTCTCCGCGAGTGTTAAAGCAGATTCCTATTGCGTTAGGCGTCCTAGCCACAAAGTCTCCCTGACACCAGTACCGGCGCCAGTAGAAGTCCCATCCCCACCACACTCCCTCAGTTACTTTGTTAACAACTTCAAGCTCAATCACGAAGTCGCCTTTCATCTTCGTAACAACCGCCCTCTCACCTCTAGGTATCTCTGTTGGAACTTCACGAAGCATGTCTACGAGCTCCCCGAACTCCACCTCGTACTTCAAAGGAACCGCACGAAGCATCAGTCGCGCTACAGTCTCAACTGGAGGCTTACGATCTGAAAAATCTTCTGAAGAACCATTACGTGCATAAACCTTACACATAATAGCTACTAACAAGATCATGAGAAGGATGAATAGGAATTTTTTCAGCTTCGTTTCAATCACCCGGGCAATCCATAAACGCTCATAAGGCCATTGCCATATACCCACATACCATAAGTGGAGTTGTACAATGCGCATTGATCCCATACACGTTCCCATAAACTAAAGGAGGCGATATTCAAAGCTTCGTTTACGCAAGAATCTGTGCCCACTGCAAGGACTTGGTAGAAATGTTTTATGAATACTGCCCCTGCCTGATCCATACCGTCTATATTTATAGAAAGGAAAGGCGCATAGTTTTTAAAACCGATGAAGGTTAATCTTCCATAGTCAGGATTATGGTATCCATCGTCACTGACTGCAGTTGTGTGGAGCCATCCTCTAGGCATCCTATTTTTCACCTCCGCTTGATGGCAGGACCATAGAAATACAAATTTATTTATCTGATTCCCTGTTACGCCATATATTTCATGGTGCCACACAGGAGTACCGATGTCATCCAGTATTAAATATGACCCAGGCGATCCATGTCCAATATAAAACGTTATTGCGTTACGAGCATTTTGTCCTGATGCAGCTATGAGAATGTTATTTTTCGTCGAATTAGACCCATACCAATTGTAAGATGTGAAACCCATCTGTATGCTCCTGTAGACTATTTCATCGCAGACTTGCATAACTACCTGTATTTAATCCGACGGTACATAATATTTTGACCCTAAGACATACGAGTTTTTGACTGCCAAAATACTACTAACATTAATTGCAGACAGAAGAACAAATGTGATCAGCAACAACAAGTATTTAGATACAATATGGCCTATTCTCATTCTAGAATTCTCCCAATTTACTCTTGAGGTTGATATATATATAGTTTTCTTTTACAGAAGAACTGGTTGTCTATGCTTCTCTCCGGTATGCGATTACCATTGCAACTGAGGTTCGTGCTAGCATTGCAAGGTCACCGTGTTTTCTGGCCCTACGACATGAGAGTAAGGGATGCGAAGATCACTTAGCTATCTATTTTCCTTCTCTCATCAACTACAGTAGTCTTTTCGGGGCGTTTACTCCTTCCAATAGCGAGTTCTGATCTGTCTCCTGGTTTATGACTGTTTCCATTGATACGGCTAGTCCGCATCTGTTGGGTATCTTCGCTTCAATCGGGTTTAAGAAGCAACATCTCAGGCATATTTTAGGCTTGAAGGTGGACTTCACGATTAAAAATAAAAGGTGTTCAACCATTAAACCTATAGTTTGGCGCTGGGGAATAGGTTACATTTCGGTTTAAATTCTCGGCGAATTTGTCTGTAACGAGATTTGTTTATGGAGAATCTCATTTCATATTCTTTCTCCCTCTTAAAAATGTAGTAAGTTATGGAACTATTCCAACTTTAAGAAGATAGAGGTTCTGATATTCCGTGTTTACCCTGTTGTATTTGCTTTGAAGGATGTCGCTAATTTTTTGCCAATCTTCAGCTATTTTTGGCCAAAACTCGCTGGCTACAACTTGCTTCGTTACATAGTCTTTCATAGACTTTTCTCGTTTTATTGTCCTTAGGCGCCAATCAATGCCAATGAGCCCTGCACGCCTTAAATGTTGGATGTTATGCCCGACTTGGTCGTGGTCAAGAGGATAGTTTACGCTTCTCGTTAAATCGTCAAGTAAGGAATCGATGGAGATTTCATCTTCAGGACGTAGACAGATTATGGCCACCATGTCTTGGACAAGCCTTGCGGTTTTGGTGAGATAAAGCCCTGCACGCCTTTTCGGAATCAAAACCTGTTCCAAGCGGTAGCCATGCCTCTTATAAAACCAGATTTTGACAATTTCGGCTAAGACTATATAGGCGCCGAGAATGGCTGCTAGGGCTATGAAGAAGGGTGCTGGAGGCTCTACAAATTCAAAAATTTTTCCTACAGGCGTATAAGGTAGTATTAGCGCGAAAGCAACTATCACTATGCTGCTTAGAATTAGGAGTTTGCTTGGCTTGCTTTTCCAGAAGGGCGACTTTTTTGTTCTGATAACAAAGATTACAAGGGTTTGCGAAGATAGGGATTCAATGAACCAAG
>JANXEA010000022.1 GCA_025059045.1 Candidatus Bathyarchaeota archaeon
GTGAAAAGAAAATTTGGGTGAATATAGAGTGACTGGCAAGACTGGAGATGGCGAGGAAACCCGGCGGCTGAGGTTTCCTTTCGGCCCCATACATCCAGCACTAAAGGAGCCTGTCTCCTTGAGGGTAACCGTCCGGAAGGAGGAGATTCTTGACGTAGAAGTCGCCTTAGGCCATGTTCATAGGGGAATAGAGGCCTTAGCCGAGAATCGCAATCTTATCCAAACCCTCTACCTTGTTGAACGAATATGTGGCATATGCTCGCATAGCCACACAACATGCTTCATTCAGGGCTTAGAGGAGATAGGTGGTATAACTCCTCCTGACCGTGCGCTCTACCTAAGAACATTAATCTTCGAACTGGAACGGATTCACAGCCACCTCTTTCTCTTAGGGATCATGGCCTACGAGATAGGGTTCGATACACTCTTCATGTATGCTTGGTATGCTAGGGAAAGCATACTGGACCTTTTTGAGATGATCACGGGCAACCGAGTACACCACTCGATGAACACGATAGGCGGCGTTCGCTGGGATCTCCAACCGCATATGGCCGAAAAAATAGAGGGCGCAATGGGTAGGCTCAGAAAATCTATACAGCAAATCCAACAGGCCTTCCAGGATAAGACTGTTGAAAAAAGGTTGTCTGACGTAGGAGTTTTGGTTTGCAAAGAGGCGAGGGAGTTAGGTGTCGTAGGTCCAACAGCAAGAGGCTCCGGAGTGGACATGGATGTTAGAAGGGATCACCCCTACGCAGCTTACAATGACCTGAAAAACGCCTTTGACGTTATAAAGAAGAGGGAAGGCGACGCTTATGCTAGAACTGAGGTCCGAATCTTAGAGCTTTACGAATCGATCAACATTATACATCAAATCCTCGAGGAACTTCCACATGGATCTATCAGATCAGACGAGAACGTTTTGAGATTAATGAGAAAGATCCCTGAAGGTGAGGCCGTATCACTGGTTGAGGCGCCGAGAGGTGAACTCCTTCACTATGTAAGGACTAATGGGCGTGAAGGTCTGTCAAGGCTGAAGGTTCGAACCCCTACGATCCCAAATGTGCAGGGACTTAGACCGATGCTCGTAGGATGCGAGATTGCCGACGTTCCAGTCGTAGTCGCCTCGATAGATCCATGCATGGCATGCGCAAACAGGATAACTATAGTCAACACAGAAAGCGATGAGGTGAGAGTTGTGGATATAAGTGAATTGAGGAGAAGTTAGAGGAGGACATGAGCACATTAGCCGCCCTACTAATCTCCATCCCAATAGTGCCTGTAGCCGCCCTCCTCTTCGAAGGGATCGACAGGAAGATTCACGCCAAGATGCAGAGAAGAATAGGCCCCCCTATTCTGCAACCAATCTATGATTTCATCAAATTATCTCTCAAGGAGACGATAATACCTGAAACAGCCGCATCATCAAGAATCTTCAGAGTGGTTCCAATCATTTCCGCCTCCACCTCCATGTTAGCCGCTGCCATAATACTAGGCAGTTTAATCGAGGAAGCAAGCATCGGTGGAGACCTAATAGTAGTTTTCTATCTTCTGGCTCTGTCCTCCATAATGATCATGATAGGCGGTTCATCATCTGGGAATCCTTACGGCGCAATCAGCTTTTCCAGAAAGATGACTATGCTAATAGCATACGAAGTGCCCATACTCATCTCAGTCCTCTCAGTCGCGATAAGGTGCCGCTCATTAGCATATTACGACATTATTTCACTCCAGAGATCGTCCGGATCATTCCTCCCTATATTTAATTCTCTAGGCATGTTCTTAGCTGGAGCGACCTTTTTGCTATGCATCCCCGCAGCCGCGGATGCTGTACCATTCGATATTCCCGAAGCTAAAACAGAGATTGTTCACGGCGCCCTGATCGAATATGGAGGCCCAGGTTTAGCATTATTGAAACTGGCTAAGTCTACTCAGAACTTCACATTGACCCTTCTTGCATCCACAGTATTCTTCTATACACCATCAATCTTAGAGGAAAACTTGATTCTGAAACTTGGAACAATTGTCGCATGCCTGTTGCCCTCTCTCCTAATATGGTTGCTAACGATAACTCTTCCAAGAACAATTTTTGCGAGGCTCAAGATTGGGCAGGCCTTAAAGTTCTATTGGTCTTTCCCACTGCCTTTATCAGTCCTCTCCGTACTATTATCCTTGATTAGGATATAGTGTATGGTGACAAATTATGAGGCTTGGAAGAATGTTGCGCACGGCATTAGGCGCCCTTCTCCAAAAACCAGTAACCGTCAGATATCTAACCAAGCAGGGTGAGAAGGTGCCTATACCTGACAGATATAGGGGGAAGATAATCTACGACAAAGACGCTTGCATAGGATGCCTTCTATGCATCCGAACATGCCCCAGCGGAGTTATAACCGCTACAGAAGAGAAAAAAGTCAGATTCGACATCTCCAGATGCATATTTTGCGGGCAATGTGAGGAGACATGCCCCAAAAAAGCCATCAGCTTAGGCTCAGAATTCGAGTTGCTGTCTCGCGAAAAGGAGGAACTGATCATCAAGTAAGCCTTATTAGAGAT
>JANXEA010000023.1 GCA_025059045.1 Candidatus Bathyarchaeota archaeon
TGATTACCTATTCTCTATGCATAAGCCGTTTATAATGGAGAGTGGATTTTATGATCCTAGAGGTTTGGGGTTATGTCTGACTCGGCTAAGATGACAACCCTGGACTTCGTTATAAGCGCCCTCAAAGAGCATGAGAAGATGCTTGACGCGGCGACGAGGAAGCTGGAGAAGGTTTTTAAGACCATTTCGGCCACTGCGGAGAAGTCTGAGGCAAGGGCGAATGCGCAGTTGAAGGGCAGCTTAAAGATCTTATGCGAAAACTGGGATGAGTTCAAGAAGGTAGGTATCGGCGCGACTGCAGTTACATTTCACATTAATGGTCGTGAACTTAAGATTCAAACCGTCAGGCGGGGAATGGTTTTCGAGTATATGGTGCAGATACCCTGGCGGTTTAAGGGTGTGAAGGATGGCCTACAATATGAAGTTGAACATTTATTGGAGCCGGCGGAGATAAGAGAATTCCTTTCTAGAGAATTAAGGGTTCCCGCTGAGAGGGTTATAAGGGGGGAAATTCAGTTCTCCCAGTGAGCATCGTCATACATTCGGCATGATACTTTAGAACCATAAGACCTTTTTCCGTTATATGGTATTCTTTTCTTTGGTTTACTGTCTTCTCCACGATACATCCACTCTTCATGAGGAAATCAAGCGTCCTTTGAAGAGGGATCCATGAGAGATTACTCTTATACATTATGCGTGTGGGCTTGTTACAGCCGGACTTAATAATTTTCAGGACATCTATGGCAATATCAAATGTCGACCTCTTCATGCCACTTCACCGACTTGGTTACTTATAGTTTTTTAAAACGCTATTTAAAGTTGTGAACGTCCAAAACGTTTTATTGAAATGTTCAAAAAACCTTTAGATCTATATTATCGGTGAAAGGAGGCTTGGAAGGTTGAGGCGTTTAAAGGCGAATACTAAAAAATCTCTCCTCCTTTCACCAATGAACTCCTGGCAACTGAATCGTTAAAAAGGTAATAGTCCGATAGACACGGGTTACGGCTCGGGAAAAGATATCCCAGTAATATTCATGGCGCTTGTCAGGTTCTCCATATCACTTCTCGCCATGTTCACAAGATCATTGAATACTGTCAACATCTCCTGCATCCCATTTACTCCGTCCCTCATAATAATAGACTTCATGTGGGATTCATCATACACATAGGATGGATCGTCTCTAAACCTCTCAGCAATCTCCATCATCCCACATAGATCGTTAATAATGTCTTTGTAGGCTTTTTCAGCCTTGTTGAGAACGTTAATGTACTTTTCGGGATTGATCTTTGGCGCTTCAGATACTGTGGACAGAACTAGGTTGAGTGGTAATGCTAGAACCAGCACTGCAGACATTATTCCCGCCAGGCTCAGTAATACATATTTCAAATACTGGTTTCCTAGCTAGGCGTGGGCATACCCTCTACTTGTCAAATTTGCCCTTAAACGCCTCAACCAGTTTCCCAGTATAGGTTACAGATCTATATAAAGATTCCTGGAAAAAAACTCTATATTTCAGGATCATCCTCGTCAACGATTCGATCTTCAGCCTTAACTTTCTCCGGCTCCTCCTTCAGCGACTTTATTATTCTTTCAACATCCTCAATTGGCCTGCTTGTTTTCACTTTTATGTAGACGATTTCTACTCCACCTTCGCCAGCCATACGGGGCTCACCTCTATAGGCTGGTGCAATGCTCTCATAGATTCTTTCGAGCCTTTCAACTAGAGCGTCGAGGCTCTTTTCATGCTGCATTAGCGTGCTTATCAGAAGGTCAAGGTAGCTTGATTTTCCTCCCTCTTCCGTGCTCATTGTGAAATATCCTTCTTGGGTTCTCTAACCTAACTATCTCCATTCCTTTTAAACAATTTGTGAAGTGGTAAACCTTACGTAAAAACGTTTATTTCTATTGCATGCTAAACTTATCGGTTAAGAATTAAGAACTATCTTCTAATCAGTTTACAAATGGTCTACTAATATATCTCCATGAAATTAGACAATGCCTTTTAACCCAGCCCAAAGCGGTCAACCTATTTTGAAAATACTGCATCAACTATCTTATAGGGAATTATCTTTGCGGGTCCTATCAGTCCTGAGGGAAGGGGAGAAACTGGTTTATTATACTCTATCGGCGTTGGGAACCTTTCGCCGTAGCATCTTTTCAGAGCTGTATAGTCGGGTGACTGCATCCCAAGAACCTTATTTATGAGCAGATTTGTTACTGTCACCTTTATATTGTTGGGCCCTGAGCGGATTAGAGCTGTCACGTCGATAATGTGTGGATGCCTCCAAGTTACGCCGGCTCTAACACCGTTAATGTATACTTCGGCTACCTCCCTCACAACCCCTAAATCCAGCTGGAGGCTTAGATCAGGCGTCACATATTCTTCGGGTAACGATACATCAATGGCGTATGTCGCGCTTCCAGAATAGAATCGGTATTCAGGCAGATCAGTCCATGAAACCAGTTTTTCCACCCTAAATCGTCTGTCTCCACCTTCCAAATGAAAAGTTATCTCCCACGGACCATTAAGTGGGATGGATGGAGGAATATTATCGACTACAATATTGAAGACGGCATTTCTTGTTCTAACATAATATTCGCCGGCAATGTTTGCCCTAGCTTTTATCTTCAAAGTGTGCTTATGATCTTGGATGTCAAGCACCTCGGGAAAGTTAGTAGCAATTATTGGGCTTTCAGCGGATGGTTCAGCGAATTCTATTATTTTTGATCCATGCGGCTCAAGGTCGAGAGTCAATAATGTTCCTTTATCCATGAAAGAGTAAACGTTAACGGCTGTTATGTCTCCGGTGAACGGATCCCAAATTCTAGGTTTCCTGTGACCTGCTCTAAAGACGGCCTTGACTTTTCTCTTCTCATATCCAGTGTTGGCCACAAAGTAGAAATCAAGTGTGCCGATTCGCCTATGCACAAAACCTAAGTCGCTATGATCTTCCAAGAATTGTATGTCCGGCGGAACAGATTCCCTAAGCGCCCTTGCCAACTCTTCTCCGTAATCCTTGACGAGAATAGCTCTCCCTTTCCCATTTTTCTTCCCAAAGATTTCATCCATAATCTGCTTTAGTGATGCACTTTCGTCCTCACGCCCGTCAAACCTGCAGTCACGGTTAGGCAGGCTTGATATTGCTATGACCGCGCCGCCAGACTTAAAGAAGGCATATATTTTCTTAACGCTCTCAATCGGCATAAAGGATACTTGTGGAAGCACGATGATACGGTACTCTGCGCCGTTGAAGGTTAGAGAGCCCTTGCCTATCTTAGCGTCTTTTAGGGTATCATCAGTTACGAAGTCAAAGGAATACCCGCTCCTAAGAATCTGCCTTATCAATTCGTTATTGAGTGGTATGAATTGTGGTATGCGTAGTCTGCTTGGATCTTGGGATTTTGCCCATGCATCATTGAGGGGGAGGTAAATGGCTACGTCCACTACTGGCCTACCTTGCCGCAGGAGAAAGCTGACTCTGCGGATGTAAGTTGTAAGGTGGGAAAAATATTTCCACCATGTGTTATTATGATTGATCAGCTCGGATGCGTAGAAGACCCAGCCTGGTACACCTGCTGATGGAGGCGAGTAACTATACCCGTGGGCTATTAGGTGATTTGCGCCTTGTATGAAGTATATGTCGGACGCCGCTTTTAGGTCTTCTAGGCTTGAGGAGAAGCGGATACCTGGGAATGTGGGGTACGGCTCATACATGGACATGTTGGATAAGAATGTGAAGGCTTCAGCTGAGCAAATCGCCTTCCCGTATTGGTGAGCTGCTGATGAAGCCCACCTCATTGGCGATATCTCCACGAAGTTTCTGCCCTCACCCTCCGGTAGATCCACATACTTGTAGCCTGAAAGATCTATCGCTGGCACCCCATATTGCTGCATGCGGAGAAGCACCCCATTTTTTCTGCACCACTCTTGGAGAGGCATAATAAAATTTTTAGTTGCCAGCTCGGATAGTGTTCTACCAAAATCAATTCTGACCAGCTCTGTTTTATCCCCGTACTTGTTCCAAAGGGCGGGCAGATATGGCTTTAGGTCATATCCTCTTCTCTTCTTGAATTCCTCTAAGAGGTTAGGAGTCCAGTTTGAGCCGAAGACTTCTAAACTATCACAGAAGACTGCGCGTATCCTGCCTTTTCCAGCTGCGATAAGAGGTTCGCCTACGATTTCGAGATGTGTCATCAATGCTTTTGGGTCATAGTGATCCATGACGTATCCCTCGGCTCCGAGAGCGGCTCTCTTCACTTCTTGGAGCGTGTGGCCCTCGACGAAGAACATCACTTGCCATTCTCCATCAGGCAGCTTTAACTCAATAGTTTCGCCTTCAATGGCTAGATCAGTCAATTCAACCACGCTTTCAGGATCCAGTCCATTTTCAGTTTTCCTGGCAGCCATAACGGCGATGATCCTTTCATCAACTCTTAGCTTCGGAACCTCTAGTCTGGATGGATTGCATACACCGTCTTTGCAGTCTGCGTGTCTAACTTCGTACTTTATACATCCGGCGGAGAGATGTATGGGTATGTGTGGACCTCCATATGGCCATCCGCTTCCTAGGGTAACATCAACAATCATCCCGAGGTCACATGCTCTCTTCACGGCAAATCTAAGAGCCTCAAGAAACTCGGATGATAGAAACCTGAGGTTTCGAATTCCTTCTTCTGGACTATTAAGGTTCAGCGGGTATACTGGTTGGATCTCGATTCCGCATACTCCAGTCGACTTCATAATTTCTAGTTCTCTGTTGATCTCCTCTCTCGTGACGGCTGGACCGAACCACCACCATCTAACAAAGAGCCCGCAGTCGCTGGGCGGATCTTTGAACTTTTCTGCAATAGATCTATGAAGGTCCTCCTGATCGATACTTTCAGTCTCTACCATAATCATCAGTATATTAGCCTCTTCTTTACTTAGAGGGTTCTTTTTCGAGGTCTCTAAACGCTGATGCGCATAAATTTATAATGAGTATTCCTCACCAGGTTTTAGAATTACGACTTTGATTTTAGATTTGCCCTCAACCTGTTTCTGGAATTCTTCTGGGTTAGTGTTCCATCGATGCATTGGAATCACGACCTGCGGGTTTATTGCTAATGTAGCCTCAGCCGCTTCAGGGTTATCCATGGTATATGTTCCGCCAGTTGGCAGGAGGGCAACATTGACATTTCTTAACTCCCTCATTTCGGGAATAAAATCTGTGTCTCCGGCATGGTAGATTGTCTTATCACCTATTTTTATGAGGTAGCCGACTCCCAAGCCTTTAGGGTGGAATGGGTTGCCAGGGGACCTAAAACGCTTATAGTTGTATGCTTGCACAGCCTCTACCGTTATGTTTCCTATTACTGTTTTTTCTCCAGGCTTGAGCGACTTGATCTTCCCTTTAATCTTAGATGCACAATCTGCTGGCGCAATAATTATTGTTTCATCCTTTCTAGCTCTCTCTATTTTAGATGAGTCACAATGATCGAAGTGGGAATGGGTTACGAGGATAATATCGGCTTTTTCAGTATAAGTTCCCTCGTAAGGGTCTATGTAAATGTTTTTTCCATCTGCTTTCAACTGGAAGCTTGCATGGCCCAACCATTTTATGGATATACTCAACTCTGCTTCACCTAGCATATTTTTCCTAGCTGAGAATTATATTATTTTCCTCACCCTGGGGTTGACTTGGGTCATCTCATTATTTGTCCGCCTGCGACAAGTATGGATTGACCAGTCTCATATTTCTGCTCTATAGCATAATACACGGCTTTTAGGATATCCTCTATCGTGCATCCTCTTCCCATCAGCACTTTAGATTCATAGTATCGCCTTACGTCATCGACGGTTTTTGCGCCTGGAACCTTGCCTGCTTTCAGGTACTTTATGAAAAGGCCGTTTTCAGGGTCGCTCCAGAGTGGACTGTCAAAGACGTTGCCCGGGCAGATGGCGTTAACCTTGATCCCGTCCTGCCAAAGCTCGAGCGCGAAGCTCTGGGTCAATCCTATTCCGCCGAATTTACTGCCTGCATATGCGAAGTTGTAGAGGCTTCCTTGGAGGCCAGACTTCGAATTTATCTGGATTATGTCCATTATCAGTGATGGGTCACGTTTATGCTGCTCAGCCATGACTCTCGAGACATGTTTAACGCAGAGAAAGTAGCCTGTATAATTCACTTTTGTTACAAACTCGAAGTCTTCTAGGCTGAAGTCCTTAACGCTTCCAGCCTTAACCACGCCTGCGCTGTAAATGAGTATGTCAATCCTGCCGAACTCTTCAACTGTTTTCTTAACCATTCTTTCAACTGCATCCTCATTTGTTACGTCGGCCTGCAATGCTATCGCTGTTCCAGATCCATATTTCTGATTGAGTTCATCAGCAATCTTTTGGGCTTTATCAAGCGATTTACTGCAGACAATCGCTACACGTGCACCTTCTTTTGCGAAGTCTCTAACTATCCCTTCTCCTATCCCGCTTGATCCGCCGACCACTATGGCAACCTTGCCTGATAGGCGACCATGTGACCTTAGCTGAGACACGTGACGCCACCGAAAAGAACCAAATGGATTGCAAGTTAAAAATATTACGTAGAGGACGAAAATCTATAGGGATTCCGAAACTTTTCTCAAAAAGGCTTTTGCCTTCTCTAGCTGCTCTAAGCCTTTATCTGTTAGTGTGTAGTACTTTTTCCTTCCTTCTGTATAGGACTTCACGTAACCATCCTTCTCTAGGAGATATAGAACCTTATATCCAGTTACCTTTCCAGCCCAGAACCCGAACTCCTCATTCACAATCTTCCTCAATTCGTATGCGTACAGGTCCTTATGTTTTAGGAGGCTGAAGAGGAAGATCCAAAGGTTCTCCTTTAAAATCTTCTCTTCTAATCTCTTGACTGGCTCTTTAACCATGTCTCTAATTGTTTTATGGTAATATAAAAATTTAAATATTTTATGATACAATAAAACAAAGCATGCCAAAGATAAGGGTAGGCGTGGTTGGGGTAGGAAACTGCTTCGCGGGGCTGGCACAAGGAATCGAATATTATAAGAGAAACAAGAATGATTCCACGGGGCTAATGCATGAGAGGATTGGGCCCTACAGTGTCGAGGACATAGAGTTTGTAAGCGCCTTTGATGTGGGCGAGAACAAGGTCGGTAGGCTGCTAAAGGAAGCGATCTACGCGGACCCAAATTATGTGAGGTGGGTCGACTCAGTCTCATGCTGCGGCGACACGATAGTCAAGGAGAGCCCGATTCTCGACGGCGTCGGCGTTTACGCTGCAAGCATGATTAAACCTATTAAGCAGACGAGAAGCGTCGAGGAGATTAGGAGGGATATAATCGCAGAGATAGAGGATACTGATACAAGGATTCTGATCAACTACTTGCCCGTTGGAAGTCAGAGGGCAACCGAGTTCTGGGCTGAAGTCGCATTGGAGACTGGATGCGCATTTGTTAACTGCATCCCAGTATTTATAGCATCTGAAGAAAAGTGGGAGAAAGCGTTCAGGATGAGGAATTTACCCATAGTAGGCGACGACATTAAAGCCGTTATAGGCTCGACGATTACGCATAGGACGCTCGTGAAGCTCTGCGTTGACAGAGGCGCGGTCATCGACAGAACATATCAGATAAATGTTGGCGGGAACACGGACTTTCTCAATATGCTGGAAAGATCTAGACTCAAGAGCAAGAAGATCTCTAAGACTGAGGCCGTTCAAAGCCTGATACCTGAGGGATTGAAGATACCTGAAGATAACATCTACATAGGTCCAAGCGACTTCATACCTTTCCTCGGAAACACTAAGCTCGCATTCATAAGGGTTGAGGGAAGAATGTTCGCTAATATACCATTTAACATGGAGGTTAGACTTGAGGTTAATGATAAAGCGAATTCAGGCGGCGTGTCCGTGGATGCTATCAGATGCGCGCAGCTTGCACTTGATAAGGGGATTGGAGGAGACTTAACATACGCGTCAGCGTACTACATGAAGCATCCGAAGGTTCAGATGAGCGACGAGGAAGCTAGAAAAAGGCTGGACGAATGGATCCGTGAGCTATCTCATTAAATCCATCCAATTTTTCTGCACGGTGAATTTATAAGTCGCCTCCCATTAACTCGTAGAAATATGCTTTGCCGGAATAGGTGATTACGATGCCCACGGAGACGAATGAAGAGCTGATCTACTATCTTAGGAAGATGCTGGAGATACGTTACTTCGAAGAGAAGGTTATGGATCTCCTTAGCCGAGACATTGTTAAGGGCGCCTCACACCTCTATGTCGGCGAGGAGGCGGTTGCAGTGGGCGCAATAGCCGCTATAAGGAAGGACGATTATATCACGAGCACACATAGAGGTCATGGACACTGCATAGCCAAGGGTGGAGACTTGAAGCTTATGCTCGCTGAGCTCTGCGGTAAAGTGACTGGATACTGTAAGGGCAGAGGCGGCTCAATGCATATAGCTGATGTAAGCGCTGGAAATCTGGGCGCAACTGGCATAGTAGGCTCCAACATACCGGTTGCAACAGGCGCGGGCCTATCAATTAAGCTTCGAGGAACAGATCAGGTGGTTCTCTGCTTCTTCGGCGACGGTGCAGCAAATACTGGAGCATTCCATGAATCTGTTAATATGGCTGCGATCTGGGATCTCCCTGTAATCTACATTTGCGAAAATAATCTATACGGAATGTCGGTGGCGGTAAGCAGGGCATTCCCATTCGAAGACATCGCTGAGAGAGCGAAGGGCTATAATATACCAGGACTTATCGCAGATGGGATGGATGTTCTAGACGTGAAAAAAGTTGTAGGTAAAGCTGTGGAAAGGGCGAGGAAAGGTGAGGGTCCATCATTAGTAGAATGCAAGACATATCGTTTTTATGGTCATTCCAGGAGCGATGCAAGGGTTTACAGGACTAGAGAAGAAGAGAAGATGTGGAAAATGAGAGACCCGATACTAAACTATGAGAAGCGGCTTATAGAGTGGGGAGTTATGACGGAGGAGGAGATCAAGAAGCTCGAGGATGAAGTGATCAAGGAGGTTGAAGAGGCTGAGAAATTTGCTTTGAGCAGTCCATACCCGCCCATAGAGACGCTCTATGACGGATTATATACGGATCTATATGTCGATCCATCCTCATCAATAAGAGATCTGGCGACAGCGAAGAAGATGGGCTTGAAGATGCGCAGAATAAGGTACGTTCAAGCCTTGAATGAGGCATTAAGAGAGGAGATGCGGAGGGACAGCCGGGTATTCCTTATGGGTGAAGACATCGCGCTCTACGGCGGAGCATATAGCGTCACGAAGGGGCTTCACGAAGAGTTTGGACTGGAACGTGTTAGAGACACACCGATCTCTGAAGCGGCGATTGCAGGCGCGGCCGCTGGCGCAGCAATGACTGGAATGCGTCCCGTGGCGGAGATAATGTACATCGACTTCTCAACTCTTGCAATGGATCAGATAGTTAACATCGCGGCTAAGAATCGATACATGTTCGGTGGAAAGTCAATAGTTCCAGTCGTCTATAGGACGCAGGGAGGCGCGGGAAGAGGCATTGCGGAGCATCATTCCCAAAGCTTGGAGGCGTGGTATATGCATGTGCCCGGCATCTTTGTGGTGATGCCTTCAACACCATTCGATGCTAAAGGGCTGCTTAAGACCTGCATCAGGGATGATAATCCGGTGATGTTCATAGAGCATAAGATGCTTTATGGGCTTGAGGGCGAGGTTCCGGAGGTTGAGTATACTGTCCCCTTAGGTGTTGCCGACATCAAGAGAGAGGGTACGGACGTCACGATCATAGCCTATTCAAGGATGGTTCATTTCGCTTTGGAGGCCGCTGAGGAGCTGGCTAAAGAGGGGATAAGCGCCGAGGTTGTTGATCCCAGAACACTTAAACCGCTTGACATAGATACGATCATAAATTCTGTGAAGAAGACGAATAGGGCGGTCGTTGTATACGAGGGATATCGCACATGCGGCGTCGGTGCTGAGATCACAGCTTTGATCATGGAAAAAGCATTTGATTACCTTGACGCGCCTGTGCTCAGGGTTGCAGGGGAAGATGTACCTATCCCAATGAGCCCAGTTCTGGAAGATGCCGCAATACCCAGCAAGCAGAAGATTATAGACGCTGTAAAGAAAATTGTTTAAAGCATAAAATAAAATCGATAAAATGCCTGATAACCATCGGACATCTTTCCTTTTTAGATTGATCGTGCATAAATATTGCGTGAAAACTTAGCCTCTCTTTTATCTGTCCTAGTTTAAGAAGCATGGACCCTAGCAATTGTCACAACTTATATTGCGATGGGAGCCATGTATAAGTTTTCTCTTCCTTCCATGTTTGACGTGAATATGACATGCTTCTTGTCGAATGTGATTATGGGATGCGGATGCGCAGCCTGCCCTGACCATGTGCTGCCATGCCTACATATAGGCTTTAGTATCGCTTTTCCTTCCTCATATCGAACGGATGAGACGTAAGAGTCGTCTTCCCTATCTCTAGTCAAATATGATCTGTCAATGACCCCTATCTTTTCGTCACGTGAGAACATGTGACTGGGCGTTCTAATGTTGCGTTCGTACCTATACATCTTCACGTTGGATCCGTCTATGTCTAGGAATACGTCGAAGCATTCCCACTCCTGCGAGCTAGGTGAATACCTTCTAGAGTACTGGGCTGCAACTCTGCCGCCATCAGTGAAGAACTCGTGACCAGCCCTTTCATATATCCGTCTGTATGGCAGTAGGGGATAAATTTCATGTGTCTCAGCGTTGGCAACCCACATTCTCTGGACCAGGTGCCAAGGTCCTTCATGGTTGAAGAGGATTAGGTCTGGATTGAGCGGATGGATGTTTACATGTGTAATCCAGGCCTGCTCTCCCCAAACTGGCATGGCTTCTCCACATTTAACATCATATCTGAATAGTATGCTTCGCGGCCTCGCATAGAGCCCCAGATGTAGATGGGAGGAAATCTTATTCTTGGTGAGAAGCTCCCAAAGTTTTATTATCTCTCCGATAGCGAAAGCAAGAAAACGGCCATCCCTCGTTATTGACAGTTTTGTGGGGCGCCAACCTTCTGGAAGTTCAAAGATCCTCTGGGTTTCTAGGGTCTTATTATTGACCATCATTAGGGAGCCGCCGTCCCAGTAAAATGTTGTCTTTCCATCATGGGTCAGGCATGGCGCACCTGGAGCGATTGAGGTGCCCTCTGTGATCTGAATCATACATTCATCTCGTAGGTCTAGAAGAAATAGTTGCCATGCTCCTGTCCTATCAGATGCACATAAAAGCATTCCGTCATCTGACCTGAGAAGGTTCTGTGTAAAGTATGGATGTAATGTATTTCCCACATTATCGGAAAGCCGCGTTACATCGACACCGGTATCCTTATCACTGAAGGTTATGAACTCTACCTCTATCGTTTCTCCCAAACCCATTTCCAACACCCTCATGCCGTACGGGAAGCGAATAATCTTGCCGCTATTTTTGTTTTCCTCTAGCCATATCGATGGAAACTTTCTAGATTTGATGTTGGATGAGGCGCTGTTTCTAGCGTTTCGGCCTGAAAATTTTTGGTTGGAGGATTGCAAACTCATCTCCTCCCAGATGGAAAATCATCCTAGCTTTTTCCAGCTCATAGCCACTGCTTGTGAAACATTCCTTATTTACGTATGCCTCGACGATCTCGCCGACAAATATTGTGTGGTCCCCAGTCTGTAGTTCGTTGTAGAGTTTACACTCCAGATGGGCTATGCACTCGGCAATTATTGGTGGTTTCACTTTTTTTGCTGGTAGAGGTGTCAGCTTCGCCTCCTTGAATTTGTCTCGGTCTCTTCCGCTAACCCGCCCGCAATAGAATGTTGCGTCCAATATTTCTAGGGTTGGGATGTTCACGACGAATTCCTCGGTCTCCTGGATTAGGCTGTGGGAGTGTCTGCGGGGTGCGATGCTTATGGCTAAAAGTGGTGGACTGATGGAGGTTGGCATAATCCAGGCTAAAGTGATGATGTTTGGTTTTCCATTTTTGCCTGTACATGAGACGAGAACTGTGTGCATTGGGTGTATAAGCCTGAATGCGTTTGATGGGCTGATATCAACAACTTCCTTTCCGCTCATCCTGCGTATTCTCCAAATTTTAGCCTTTCCCGTAATATTTTTTGTATAACCCTTGGTTTATTACTTTAGGCCGAAAATTTTAGGTAGAGGTATGGGCGAGTTTAAGGTTTCGGTGCCAGGTGGTTTTTATGCCGTTTACGACTTATCATCTTGGATTAGCATTTTTGATTGGGTATTTTTTGCGTAGAAGACTTAACTGGTTTGCTCTCATCCTGTCGAGCGTCATTATTGTTTTGGAGCCTTTAATAGTCATGGTGATGGGGCTGGATTATCCTGTTCATAGGCTTCTTCACACATTTCTAGGGTCGATACTTGTGGGAGCCCTTGTTGGGTTTGTCGTATACTCGTTCAGAGAATATTTGACCCCCATACTTTAGGGATCTTACCCTATTTGAAATGGAGAGCTCGACTGCATCATTCATCTTGGCCAGTATTTTAGGGTGGTCGTCCCATGTGCTTTTTGACTCGCCATTGTATACTGAGATTAGGCCCTTCTACCCTTTAAACTTTAACCCAATGCTTAGACCTGGATTAGAAGATTATTTTATGATACTCTATGCACTGCTCTTTGTTGCCGGGGTGCTGCTATACCCCATACACTTGTATAGAGCTCTGAGAAGTGAGAGTACTGTGGCAGCCGAGATTAGTGTAGGCCTTGTCCTCGATGGTTTAGGGGTCTTAGCATTACCCGTAGGCATATTATGCCATGCAGGTTTCATCCTGATTGTCGCTGGTTTCTTCATGGTGAGCCGGGGGTTAAGGAGAATTATGCCGCGCCTATCTATGCGAATACTCTCATCATATCTATTATTGGTTGCGTCTGCTTCTCTAATCTATTTAACGAGTCTACAGGCGCTTGGGATAACCCTGGAACATCATATTAGCGGGCCAAGTAGGCTGAGCTTCTCCACATTTCTTCTCGCCGCATATGCGCTCTCCCTAGCAGCGTTAGCCGCACTCTGGCCTGCGCTCAGGTTACTCAAAAGAAACCTAGGCGATTACATGCTTTCAAAATCAATAAACCTGTTTGTTATTGGTTGGATATTAGCCCCGCTGATAATTCCATTGCTCATATCTGCATTATCATACGTTACAATCGTGATTAGAATGGCGCATAAGCTTAAAGGTTCGATAAAAAATTATGTGTCGACAAGTTAAATATAGGGTTGTATCCTTCGCCTCCCGATCGATTTGATCATAGTGAAGCATATGGGTAGGTTACTAGGCAGATGTGATTGAATGGTGCCGGGGGCGGGATTTGAGCCCGCGACCTCTGGACATCGTTGGGCGCTTGCCCCTATGTTCTCCAGATTATGAGTCTGGCGCCCATTCCAGGCTAGGCTACCCCGGCAGATTTTTCTGAATTAAGTATGATCTTACCACTTGCTTATTTACGTTTTCTGAAATCTGCGGTCCCAATCTTGTACCGTTTTTACCATTCAATGTTTAGGTGCTCCGCCAGCTTTGTCTTCAGGATATTTATAAGTTCGGGGTCGTTCCTTTGGTAAATGTCTGGTATGCCCAGAACAACGATTTTTCTGTCCGCCGCTGGATTCATGCTTAGGATTATCTCTCTATGGTGTTCCTCCATCACGAAGATTTGGTCGGCCCATTCTATTAGATCCTTTGAGATCCTGTTTCTTGCGTAGATCCATGTGCCAGCAGACTTAACCTCAAAGCCTTCCTTCCCTTTCAGGAGCCTCTCGGCGGTTGGGCTTCTATCCATGTTTCCTGTGCAGACGAAAAGTATCCTCTTCACCATCTCTACTACCAAACTAGGATAAGTATTGGCGGTTTGGAAAAGCCTTGTGTTAAGCTGGCATGTTGTCTAAAACACGAGGGTTATATCTGGCTTTTTTATGATTTTTGAGGGCCGCCTTTACGTGGATTTTCGTGTCTCCTGGCTGCAGGCTGATGGATACTTTTATTATGCCGTATGCGTGAATCTTGTTTGTGGATTTTCAAGAAATTTTGCATTATTATTCTAAGCCGATTGTGAGGGATGAGATTTCCGCGTTTTGCAAGGGGCGCTGGGTTGCTGTTGAGTGCAGCCCTAAGGATGTGGGGAGGCTATTCCTTAGGTACATGGGGAGAGGCGGGCCGCCTATCTCGATAAGTCGCGGCGAAGATGTCGGTGAACTGCTCCACAGGTTCGGCGTATTAAAGCCGAGAACGTTCTACGCATCAGTTAACGTTTACTCTAAGCTGGATTCGATTGTGGATACGGAGGATGCGTCAAACATTATTTATGCCTCGCCCGTATGGGATATTGACAGTTCGCCTGAGGTTTGGGAGGCAACCCTGCAGGTTGCCGAAGCTATTGTTAGAAAGCTGGAGGATGAAGGGGTTTCACATTCGGTTTATGTTAAGTGGTCTGGTAGGGGCGCCCATGTTCATCTGCATGAGAGGGCTTTCTCTGAACAGATACTCTCGAGGCATAATCCCTTAGACGTGGCTTACGCTGTGGTAGAGTATGTTTGCCGCCGTATTAGAGGCGATTTAGCCGAAATCTCTGATCGATGGCATTATGCTTTGAAGGTCGAGAATAAGGTTGACCTGAAGAGAGTGTTCACTTCTCCCCTATCGTTGCATAGGCAACTAGACCTCTGCGCTGTTTGTATTAAGCCGGAGCACCTCCTAGACTTTGAAATAGATTGGGCAAAGCCTGAAATTTTAAGGCATGACGTTAGATGGAGAGAATACGTATGTGGGGAGGCTGATTCCCTTGCTGAAAGAGCATTGAGGGAGGTTGGAGGATATTTTTCAAAGGTTCAGGCGCCATTGATTGAGAGTTTACCCGCTCACACAGAAGGGAGGGTGGAGAAGAGGCTTCATACAGCCGCAGGAGTTGGGAAAATACCTAGGTTTCAGGTGATGGCTCTCCTGCAAGCCGCAAGAT
>JANXEA010000024.1 GCA_025059045.1 Candidatus Bathyarchaeota archaeon
GCGCGACTGGTCATCGACTCATTATCCGCCTTCTGGCTTGATAAACCAGCAATGGCTAGGAGACACTCCTATTTTGTTAAGAAGGTTCTCTCAAAATGGGACTTCACCGTTATGGCGACTTCACAGTATGCAATAACTACATCTGAGGCCTTCGGGTGGGGAATCGAGCATATTGCAGATGGCATAATAAGATTTAGAAGGTCTGTGAGGAAGGGTTCTCTGAGGAGGTTCATGCTTATCGAAAAGATGCGGCAGACTAATCATAGCCTTCAGATGCATGAAATCACGATCATCCCATCTAAAGGGTTGACCATAGTAAAACCAGTAGAGATGAGAAAAGAGGACATTTCGCTGCCCAAGCATGTCGTGGAAAAAATTCAGAGAAGCGTCGAAAAAAGGGAAACCGAACTGCTATGATATCTACGATTGAATATTATTCTCGGCCTGAAGTTCAAAAGGAAATATTGGATTTTTGTAAAGGCAGATGGATCGCTGTTCACTGGATAGACAGCAGAGGCAACATTAAATTTCAACGTTATATCCGGAAAAGTCCGCTGCAGGAAGGTAACATAAATTCTTTCTTCGATTATCTGAAACAAAAAGATTCTTCGCCTCGATCCTTATATGCCACGGCAAATGTTTATTATTCATTGACCACTATTGAGAACACCTACGACTTCTCAAATATTCAATATTGCACGCCTACCTGGGATGTTGACAGCATACTTTCGAACTGGCAAGTGACCATAAGGACAGCGAAAGAAATCATTAATATTTTAGAAAGCTTTGGAGTAAGGAAGTCCCTATATATCAAATGGTCTGGTAACGGATGCCATATCCATCTACATGAAAGATCACTTTCGCCTAGCATTCTGGAACACCATCATCCCTTTGACCTGGCGTTCTCGATCGTGGAATATGTAAAGGCAAAGCTGACCGCCAAGATCTCTGAGTATTCACCAAAAGATGAAATACGTGTTGAGAACAAGATGGATTTAGCAAGAGTTTTCACCTGCCCTCTTAGCCTCCACAGAAAACTCGATGTCTCATGCATCTGCATGAAACCAAATCAACTAGACGAATTCACACCAGAATGGTTAGCGCCTGATAGATTCAGACATAATTTGACTTGGAGAGAATTTATCGAAGGTGAAGCTGATGAACTTGCTGAAAGTGCGTACTCAGCTATAGGCGGCTACCAACTCCTATCGAGACGCCGAAAGAGAAAGACAATGCCGCTAGACAGACAAATAATAAAATGGCTTTTTAAGGATCATGCCTGAGCTAGCGTCTTCCCATCCCCAGTCCAAATATTTTCTTACCGAACCATTTTTGGTCTTTGACGTATAGGCTTAATGGAATTCGCGAACAGCGAATCATTAGATAGCGAAAATTTATTAGGAAAACAGGAGATACATGTCTTAAGCTTGAGGTTGATAGAAAATGCCTATAAGAGTGGCGATAAATGGATTTGGAAGGATCGGACGGTTGCTGTTCAGAGCAGCCATAGAAAAGAAAGCTGACATAGACTTTGTGGCTATAAATGATATTGGAAATGCAAAGACTATGGCACATCTGCTGAAATATGATTCAGTTCATGGACCTGCGCCTTTTGACGTCAAGGCCGAAAGTGATGGAATCGTCGTCAATGGTAAGAAGATTCCGCTACTCAACCAGAGAGACCCAGCTCAGCTCCCGTGGAAGGAGATGGACGTATATCTAGCCATTGAATCAACCGGTCAATTCACTGACCGAGAAAATGCCTCTAAGCATCTGCAAGCTGGTGCCAAGAAAGTTTTGATATCAGCTCCGGCAAAGAATCCTGATATAACGATTGTCTTGGGGGTCAACGATAAGGCCTATGACCCTAAAAAACATGTTATTATATCTAATGCATCTTGTACAACTAACTGTGTTGCACCCGTGACCAAAGTGCTGGATGAGAACTTTGGCGTTAAGACAGGTCTGATGACAACAGCACACGCCTATACCAATGACCAAAGAATATTAGATCTAGTACACTCTGACTTACGCAGGGCCCGTGCAGGAGCGCTCAATATAATACCTACAACCACGGGTGCAGCCAGAGCAGTCGGTGAAGTTCTTCCAAGATTAGCCGGAAAGTTGAATGGGTTAGCCTTGCGTGTCCCGGTTCCTAATGTCTCCATCGTCGACCTAACAGCAGTTTTGGAGAGATCAGTCTCTGTTGAAGAAGTGAATAAAGTTTTCAAAGAAGCAGCGGAAGGTGAATTGAAAGGCATCCTGGCATATACAGAAGAACCTCTGGTCTCTTCTGATTTTAACCACTCAACATATTCGGCAATAGTTGATGGGTTATCAACAATGACAATCGAGAATCTAGTCAAAGTATTGGCGTGGTACGACAATGAGTGGGGGTTTTCCTGCAGAATGGTAGAACTTATCGAGCTGATAGGTAAAAAAGACAAGCCCTAGCTAAAAACTGCTGAAAAACTTCTGCTAATATTTTTTAGGCCGGGTGGAGACATGGCGAAGTTTCTAACATTAAATGATGTTGATGTGGAGGGTAAGGTAGTACTAGTGAGAGTAGACTTTAACTCACCAGTGGATCCATCAACCAAGAAAATTCTGGATGACTCAAGAATTAAGGCTCATGGAGAAACTACAGTAAAAGAGTTGGCAGAAAGAGGAGCTAAGGTTGTAAT
>JANXEA010000025.1 GCA_025059045.1 Candidatus Bathyarchaeota archaeon
CATGCCTGTTCCTCCAGCCGTTATGATCTCCTCGCCGGGTTGGATGAGCCCGGCTTCGGTTGCGATGAGCATTATTTCGACGCATACCTTCATCCCCTCGCAGAATCTGCATAGGGCCGTCTGCATCTCTTTGGGGAACTCATATTTGACGTCGAGGGCAGAGCATGCATTATGCCCCTTTTCCCTCAACCTCTCCTTCAAACTGGTTGGGAAGAAGTTGCGTCCTTGGAAACCATCTAGGTTTACAATGGTCATCCTGATTGGCGTGCCGCTAAGAATCTCGAGCGCTTTTCCCGCTGAGAAGCCTGTAACTGAGGCTATAACAACGTCTCTTATCCCGCTGGCCAAGGCTCTCTCCTTAACCAGTTTGAGGGTGGCTTCGGTGTTATGTCTACCTCCTGACTCGAAGTAGACTGTTTTCATCTCCATGAACATTTCATAAGATAGGAGTATGATTTATGTTTTGGGGCTTTTGTGGGCTGGTTTCAAATGTTTCCAATGTAAAAGGCGATTAGCCCAAGAGCCATCCAAGCCAGCGTTGCATTCTTGATCTTCTTGGCATTTTCTCTAGTAGGATTCTTTAATAGCTTGAGAGAAGAGGCGATGAAGCCTATGTCCGCCGCTATCACAGGCGGAATGAACCATAATGTGACGAGTGGCGGGTTTAAGATAAGCGGCAATGGGCTTAGGATTACGGCTGACATGTAGAAAGCTGAGCCTAAATATGCGGCGGCTCTTGGCCCGTGTGAGACCGCAAACGTCCTTATCCCCTCAGCCTCATCGCCTGCCACGTCAACTATACCCTTTACAATTTCACGCCCAGTATTCGATAGGAAAGCCATGGCCGTGAAGATTAAGGCCTTTAGGCTTAGGCCACTAGAGGACACATAGCCACCATAGATGAATGGTATCGCCACACATGCGCTTACCAGGAAATTTCCAGGCAGACCAGTTCTCTTACCCTTCGTCGCGTAAGTGATGGATACGATGAGCGATGCGGCGGCGATTAGGAGGCATTCATGCGAAGTAATGTACGCCGCTGCCAGCCCCAGTGTTGATAGTATCGCTGCGAAGATTAGGCTTTCCTCAGCCTTGATTGTGCCGCTGGGTATAGGTCGGCTCGGCTCATTAATCCTGTCAATCTCCCTGTCATAATAGTCGTTTATAGCCATTGAGGCGCTTGTTAGGCTGAAGGCCGTGATGAAGCCTAGAAGGATTTTTGGAATGAGTTCGGGCATCGGCTGCTGGATTGAGAGTGAAGCGCCTACAATAACTGCGAAGCCCATCATAAACCCATTTGGGGGGCGCATCAGCCTTAGAAGGCCAGCTAGTTTTCGCATCACCCAGCCCTGCAAATTCATCTTCACATTAGAATGATCTTATAGAAGATAATACTTCTTCTCACACTCATCCTATTTCAGGAATTCAAATCCAGAGGGTTAAATATTATGAAGACGCTTAAGCATTCCGAACTCGTCGAAATGCATCTCTTTAAGATTGCCTATAACTTCTATCCTATCCCTTAGAGTCGGCTCCGACTCTACGATCTTTAGCAGAGACTCGGAGATCCATAGACGCTCAAGCTCCATCGTGTTCCTTACCCTGACAACCTTTGCTTCCTTAGGATCTACTGGTCCGCAGGTATGCAGTGCCGCGGCTATGGCATCTCTTTCCGTTGGGAGAAAAATGGGTATTTTTGCAACTTCAGGATGGCCGGATGTTAATGCGTTTATATATGTAGTCTGGAAGTCAATCTTTTTGAATACAGTCTCAGTGGTGAAGTCGGCTAAGCCTATGCCCAGTGCGTTTCCATGCGTCTTCTCGGTTAGCCCTAAGACAACGATCCTTCTTATCATAGGCGCGTTTGGATCGGATTCTCCTGGAAGCCAGAACCTTCCAGTAACATTCGTGTCCATACCCATCCCACTTACATCCTTTCCAATCTCATCAACTATGAGCACATCTATCTCCTTGAAGGGAAGCCTGCCCATTAATGCCTTCGCCTCTTCTAGAAGTCTCTCCTCCTCTGTCTCAAACATTTCAGGCTCGACGGCTTTGATCTTGGCTATCTCATGGCAGGAGTTTTCAAGTATAGCTAACCCAAGGATCACGGGGGCCTTCCTCAAGACTAGCTTGGCCGCCTCGGGAAGGATCTTGTGGTAGCCCTCTCTATAGAAGCGATGTATCGTCTCCGCTCCCTTCTGTTTTCCAAGCCCTATAGCCAGCATCTTCATCAATCCGCTCTCAATTCTACCCTTAAAGTCTGTGTGAGGCTTAACCCTTGCCACGACAATTATTCCGTCAGCCTTCAATGCGTTCCGGTCGATGTAAACTGGCACCCCACCACCAACTTTTCCAATAACCTCAACATCCATGCTAGAAACTATCGGCGCACCCACGCTTTCCGCAGTTATCCCAAGATCCCTTAGCAATGCCACCTGCCCCTCTGCAGTTGCGCCCCCATGGCTCCCCATAGCTGGTACAAGAAACGGTTCTCCGCCTACCTTTCTAACCTCCTCGACAACTATTCGGAGGATCTCGCTATAATGCGCTATCCCACGGCTGCCCGCGGTGATGGCTATTCTTGCTCCTGGCCGTATTCTCTCCTTAAGGTTTGCTCCCCTCAACTCCATTCTTATCTTTTCGGCGTAGTCTTCAAGCCTGATGAGTTGAAATTTCTGTTTAACCTCAATCATCCTTGGAAAAGTCATGTCGGGATATAGCATTTCCGCACCCCAATAGATGCATCAATAATGGTTTCTGCAGGCTCAATATAACATTGACTACTATATTATGTAATTTGGAGAGTGAGGATCATCACAATTTATAAGTTGCTGGCGTAGATAGAGTTGACGGACCAATGGTCGGGAAAAAGAGTGATCAGTTTGGTTCAAGTATCAGCTAATCCCTTCGGCGATTTTAGGTTGGAGTGCCGAAGACTCTTGGAAAAGGCATTTATTGAGGAGTTTGCAGGCCAGGAGATCCCAAATATTGGTTTGGATTTGCCCCCAAGCCCGCAGTTCGGTGAGCTCAGCTCATCCCTATGCTTCGATCTGGCAAGAAGGCTGGGTGCAGACCCTATGAAGGTTGCTGAGCTGTTGGCGAAGGGGGTGGAGCATTCTTTAGCGTCCACTGGCTCTAGTTTAGTTCGCGCCGTCAAGGCTGAGGGGGGCGGATACATTAACTTCTATGCGAATTTTTCGAGACTTGCGGATCTAACTCTTAACTCGGTGAGAGCTCTAGGGGACGAGTATGGTTATGTGAGGACTGATCAGCCGCTTAGGGTGATAGTTGAGCATACAAGCGCGAATCCCATTCATCCTCTACACATAGGTCATGGAAGGAATTCCCTACTTGGAGATTCGTTGGCACGCATACTTGAGGCTAGAGGGCACAGAGTCTCCAAACATTTCTACATTGATGATATGGGACGCCAATCAGCCATTATAGCGCTTGGATACAAGATGCTTGGTCAGCCTAAGCCTGAGGGTAAGGCTGACCATTTTATTGGAGCGATATACTCGATTTCAAGCTGCCTCCTAGAGATAAGGAGGCTGAAGGGAGAGATTGAGAAGGCTAAGTCTCTACAAGCCTCAGATGAGAAGATATTAGAGCTTCAAAGGAGGATGGATGACTGGATCTCAGCGGCTGCGCAATTGAAGGAGAGATTCCCAAAACTTTTTGAGGATCTTCTCGGGAAGATCACCGCCGCTGAGAATCCTGAACTCGAGGTGAATCTACTGCTTAGGGAGTATGAAGCCTGCAAGGATTATGCACGGAATCTTATACGAAGCATCTCTACCCTATGCCTTCAAGGGTTTAAAGAGACTCTTTCCAGAGTTGATATTCTTATTGATTCTTGGGATTGGGAGAGCGATTTCGTCTGGAGCGGGAATGTGAGCCGATATTTTGATGCCCTTAAGAGGACTCCATATGTAGGGTTTGATGGGAGTGTTTTCGAATTTTACGCTGACGCCGTTGTCCAATCGTTCGGGCTTAGGGAAGAGCTGGGTCTTAAAAAGAATTATGAGGTTCCCTCATTAACGTTGGGCAGATCAGATGGCACAACGCTTTACACTACAAGGGACATCGCCTACACGATTTGGAAGTTCGGTCGGGCAGACTGGGTTATCAACGTTATTGGGATGGAGCAGAGTCTTGCGCAGCTCCAGCTTAAGCTCGCACTTTACGCTTTAGGCAGGGTTGACGAGGCTAGGAGACTGACACATTTCTCATATAATCTTGTCACATTTCCCGGGCAGAGAATATCGGCAAGGAGAGGGAGGTTTCTAAGCTTCGATGAGGTCATAGATGAAGCTGTTGAGAGGGCTTATGTTGAAGTTTCTAAGCGCTCCCCAGACCTCTCAGAGGGGAATAAACGTGAGATCGCCGAGGCAGTCGGCATAGGAGCGGTCAAATACGCTCTAGTGGGGACTGACCCGCAGAAACCAGTCACCTTCACATGGGACAGGGTTCTTGATTTCGAGAGGAACAGTGGCCCCTACATACAGTACTCACATGCAAGGGCCTGCAGTATTCTTAGAAGGGCAAGATTCTTGGCTGAGGAGGCTGACTTTAACCTTTTGAATGAACCTGTAGAACGCGATCTAGTTCTCCTTATCTCACGTTTTCCAGACGTTTTCATAGACGCGGCGGAGAACCTTAAGCCTCACGCCATCGCCGACTTCGCCAATACATTAGCCGATAAGTTCAACACTTTCTACGCCTATTTGCCAGTAATAAGGGCGGAGCCGAGCGAGCTTCGCAGCGCTAGGCTGATGCTTGTCGAGGCCGTGAAAACGGTCCTAAAGAATGCGCTCTCTCTTCTTGGAATTAAGGCTCCAGAACGTATGTAGGGGCTGAAGAATCGATGGATGGCGGAACAGGATTTTCACTTGAGCGGCACATACATGCTGCTGCGGCTGGCTCCGATTCCCGGAGTTCCATGCTTGACAGGCTTATTAGTTATGGCGAATTCGCCTAAATAATGTCCTATCATCTCAGGTCTTATCGTAACCGGGACAAATTCCTTCCCATTATGAACGTGGATCGTCATGTTAACCATTTCTGGAAGTATAACCATGTCTCTTGCATGGGTCTTTATCGGCTTCGGCTGGACCCCTCTTTCTATAAGCTCTCTTGCCTGTCTAATCTTTTCAAGAACTTTTCTCTGCTCATCCGTTAACCCCCTTAAGAGGCTTCTACGCTGCCTTGATGGAAGAAGGTTGATAAATTCATCCATAGATAGGCTTAGCAAATTTTCTAAAGTGTATCCTCTGTAAGTGAACTCTCTGGGCATTACATCACCATCCAAATCTAGGTATTAATGGAACACATAAATGTTGCTGCATTAGTTTTCCGCTACTTCTTCTTCTTTCCTGTTCTCCTAGCGGATATTAAACCAACCTTCCTACCTGGAGGGGCGCCCCTTGAGACAGTAGAAGGCTTTCTTCCGCCTCTCCTGCCACTTCCAAACGGGTGGACAACCGCCGCCATAGCTCTACCCCTGGTCCTCGGATACTTGCGACCCTTAGCCTTCATCCAATAATATTTTGCACCAGCCTTCATGAAGGGTTTGTCGATCCTTCCAGACGCTGCAACTACGCCTATCGTTGCTAAGCACTCATCGTTAATGTAGCATGTCTTGCCTGAAGGCATCTTCAGAAGTGTCCCTTCTGGAGTGTGCGAGATTACTGTCGCATATGTGCCTGATGAACGGACGAGTTTACCTCCATCTCCCGGTTTCAGCTCTACGTTGCAGACCATTGTCCCCTCTGGGATCCTGCCTATAGGAAGAACGTTGCCAACTCTGACAGCCGCCTTTCCTCCAAGCTCTATTATTTGACCCTCATAAACCCCCTCTGGAACCACTGAGTAATATGCGCTTCCATCCTCTAATTCTATTAATGCGATAGGTGAGCCTCTTCCAGGATCATGCATCACCGTTAGTATTTGACCTTTGATTAAGCCGTCTATCTTATCTTCCGGGAGCCTCGGGTATCTGGTAGGCGCAACATGCTTGTGAGATGAGGCTCTAAAGGTTGGTGAACCTCTCCCTCTCCTCTGCACACGTATCCTTTTTCCCAACTTCTTCTCACTTCCCAAGCAGATTACAATACGCCTAGCCTTATGGCGACGTCCGCCGCGTTATAGCCGGGCTCAAGTCTTACATAAGCCTTCTTCTTTCCCTTACCAGTATATGTGATGTTCACTTTTCTCACCTTAACATCGTATAGTTCTTCAACTGCCCTCTTAACATCCTGTTTATTAGCTTTATCGTTTACAATGAAGACGAGTTTGTTTTCAGTCTCCAATAGTCTGCTGGTAACCTCAGTCATCAGCGGGTATAATATGATCTCTTCAGGGTTCATTTGTGATTCCTCCTTCAATGCTTAAGGTCTCTCAACTCCTCTATTGCTGGTCTAGCCCATACTGTGAGTCTTCCAGGATGGGTTCCAGGGGCAAGTATTTCCGGATTCAAATCCTTAACGTATGCTACGTCGACGCCTGGAAGATTCCGCGCAGCCTTAACGATCCCGTCGTCCTTTGATATCACGATTAATGGGCCTACGGCCATTTTCAGTCTTCTTCCCCGCATCTTCCCCTTACCAGCACGCACCTTGATGCTTTCCTCAACTCTGTATACGTCCGGCCATATCCCCAAGTTTACGAATACAGACTTCAGGTCCTGCGTCCTCTTTATGCTTTGAATATCCTCGGTCACTATGAGCGGCAGGTCTGGAACTCCGTCAACCTCATGTCCCCTCTTAGCTATGATCTCCTTCATGCCCGTAGCCGCTATTGCCGAGAAGAGTGCGAGACGCCTCTCCTTCTTAGGTATCTTCTTCTCGATCTTCTTATCAACAACCGGGGGGTGGGCTGGTCTCCCTCCGACGGTTCCAGGTGCGAATGCTGCTCTCCTCGAATCTCTAAGTCTCGGAACCCTTGATATGCCATGGTTGACACCCCATGACTCAGCGGTCGTCCGCTTTCCAGCCATCTTATCTCTCCCCTGCGGCTGAATCCTATGTGATTGTATGGCGATGACAGCTCTCTTTATGACATCGGGTCTTAAGGGCGTTCGAAATACTTCTGGCAGCCTAACCTTGTCAACAGGTTTTCCTTGCAGATCGAAAATTTTCGAAGTGACTTTGCCCATAGTCCCCCTCCAAACTAAGCTCCCTGAGGCGATGCAAGCGACACATATGTAATCTGAGGAGCTTGAACAGCGATCTTAGGCGGTCTTGCCGGATATCTCATCCTGATGAGCCTCTTTGCAGGACCTGGAACGCTTCCCTTCACCATCACATATGGGCCTTTAACTTGGCCGTAGCGTAGGAAGCCGCCTGCCAGCGTGATCTCCTTTCCTATCTTGAGTATACGCTTGTTAAATTCTGTTCTCTGGTGATAACCCATTTGCCCTGCCCTTGGAACAGTGTATAATACTCTTCCCGGACCCCAGGCTCCAAGCGTGCCTATCCCCCTCTTCGTCTTGTTTGACTTATCCTGGAGTATTCTTACACCCCACCTCTTGACCACGCCCTGCCATCCCTTACCCTTTGTCACGGCTATAACGTCTATAAATTGGCCCTCCTTAAAGACCTCTTCTACCGAAATAGTTTTTCCCAGAATATTCTTGGCATATTCAAACTGTTCGCCAATTGTTCCCCCACCGATCTTAACCTCCATAAGGTCAGGCTTCTTCTTGGGAACGCCTGCAAGCCTAGGCTGCGTCGCCATAATAACGCGGAATTCGACAATCTTATCCAAGTTTGCCTCGATCTTCTTCAAACCATCTTCACTGTTACCCTTTTTCAACACAACTTTAAGCCTATCAAAATCTTTTGGCAGATCAGCAGCCCAGCATTCGGAGAGAGTTCTCAACCCATTTACATCCTTCGTGTAAGCCCTGAGGGAGCAGACAAGCATCGGAGGCGCATCAATAACCGTGACTGGACATGCCACCTCCTTACCAAAGTTAGGTGAACGCTGTCTATCCTCAATAATAAAGATGTGTGTTGTCCCAGCCTTGTAACCCGCAAATCCTAGGAGTGTGGGTCCCCCTTCAACCTCGGGCCAGAACCTTATCCTTCCCTTAGGTCTTGAAGCCCGTCCCCTAGGCAGATATGCTAGGGAACCCCTTCTTGGAGCATTCTTTTTCCTATGGCCCACCGGTCTCCAGCCTCTTTAACCTCTTTCCAAACGGATAGCAAGTATGAACATGAAGAAACCGTATATAAACCTTGTTTTCCGGATATAGTTACTTCGAATTTTTAATTAGTTTGCTTTTCTTTTAGCTCAGAAAGTATTGGGATCTCTTTCAGGTGATGGTGTGATATTTTCTCCCAAATTATCCCCCTCGGCTTTTCTCTTTCACTCTCGACTATTATAACCTTTGTAGGTGTTAGTATCGCGTCGACAATTAGGTCGTGATCCTCGCATGGGAGATTCTCAACGACCTGTATGTCGTGGACCGTTGTGAATACAGGTGTATCCTTGTCTACTGCTCCTACCTCTCTAAGTATCGCGTATTCTAGTTCGCAGTATCCTCCGCCCTTGCCTACCCGTTTCCCATTTGGCGTTACGGCTACTGATCCCACGATTACGAGATCGATTCTAGGCATCTTCTCTAGGGGGCATATTTCACCATATTTGAATGCTCCTCCAATTGTTGATGCCTCCAAGCAACTGGCTGCAACTCGGTCTGGATTTAGAAGCATGAACCCCCTTCTCAGCCTTGGCGTGGGCATTATCAGCGTTTTTCTGTCGGATAGAACCATAGCCCTTACTGGATGCTGGGGCGCATCAGGATTAACCTTTACAACTCTTGCATCCATATACTCTTTGAGGTCCATAAGCCTCCTTGCCGCCTTTTCCGCTCCCTTAAAATTAGGTATTCTGCCATAAACTGGTCTAGGAAAACTTGTTACGCCCTTCTCCTCCATGAGCGACCAGATTCTTCTTCTGATGCTTTCCTTCTCCTCTTTTATGTCGCTCATGTATGGTTTATCACATCCTCTACAGTGCTCTTTTCGTAGTGGCGTCTACGATCCGCTGTATATCCGCCTCCAGCTCCTTAGGTAACCCGAAGATGCTTACGTCCATGAAGCCTCTTACAATAAGGGCTTCAGCCTCCTCCTCTGTGAAGCCTCTTGCCATGAGATATAAGATCTGCTCCTCAGCTATCTTTCCAACAGCGGCTTCATGTGATAGTTCAGCGCCAGGGGCCTTCGCGAGGAGCTCCGGAACAGCGTATATCACTGCCTTGTCTGAGAGCAGTAGACCCCTGCATTCAAGGTGTGCTTTGCAATCGTCATGCTCCCCCTGAAGGAAGCCTCTTGAGTAAATCTGCGAGTTGTCTGAGGCGATTGCTCTCGTTATGACTTCCCCCCTGCACTTCTCATTTTGGAGTACAACTTTTGCTCCAACATCGATGTAGGAGTCTCCTGATCCGTATATGATGCTGTTAAAGCTAACTCTCGAGTTAGCGCCCCTACAGTATGCAACCGGATACATTTGTATGCTCCTAAGCGGTTTGAAGCACATGTAATTGCTGACAAAGGACGCGTTCTCCTCTAAGGCGGCGGCTGACCTAGGTCGCGAATCGAATTCTTGGGCCCAGTTATGTATCATTGTGAATGTTACCTTTGCGTCTTCTTTGATGTAGAACTCCGTTATTCCAACATGTAATCCTCTCCGAACATTCTTGTGGACGGTGCATCCCGTTATTATCTGGGCTTCTGACCCGGGCTCCGCGATGATGACGTTATGGACGTTCTGGTTTAGGTTGTCTGTTGAGATATAGATGCAAGCCTGGAGTGGGATTGTGACCTTCTGATCTTCTAATATCCTAATAAAGTATCCCTGATCCCAATTGAGGTTCGCTAGGGAGGTGTACTTATCCATGTCAGCGGGGATCAGTTTCCACCAATAATCCCTGAACCAGTCATACTTCTTGAGGGCTTCCCTAGTGCTCAGCATCTCAATCTTGTCTTCGAAGATCTTTGAGACTGCTCGTGATATAACTGAGTGGTCAAGCTGGAAATAGGTTGCTGAACGTGAGCCCTCGCTTGGAACAACTCCGACCTCAAGAGCCCTCTCAATTATCTCTCTTGGAAGCTTGGATACTGGGCATGGCGTCCACTCCCTTCCTTGACGGCTAAACTTTTGGATGTCGAGGTCAAGGCCTAGTTTTGCTGGCTTATCTCTTTCTCTTGAAACATCCTCTTTATCTTTGGACATTTCATGCACCAGGAGTATCCTTCATTTAGTATTTGACCTAGAATTTTCAGGGGCTCTCCAGAGCATGCGATCCTTTTATCTACCAGAACATGAGCCTTGTCCACGTCGACATATCTAAGGACGTGGCCGAGATGTGTAATTATCAGGCCTGAGCGATCCTTTAATAGGTTACCTATCAGTTTCCCTACGATCTGGAGGTTTTCAACGTCAACGCCTGAGTCCGGCTCATCGAGTATAACGAATTTTCCCTCCTGAGCCAGTATCTGCAATAATTCAGATTTCTTGATCTCCCCACCAGAGAATCCTAGGTTTATATCTCTCTCTAGGAATTCAGGTGGCAACTTCACCTTCTCTAGAAGATCGTCCATTCCAGGTTGACCGCCTCTCAGGTGCCTGATTATGCCTCCGAGCTTTACACCTCTGATGGCCGGGGGATTCTGGAATGCTACGCTTATGCCTAGCTTAACCCTCTCATTCACGGGTATATTTGTTATATCCTTCCCTTCGAAGAATATGCGTCCTGAGGTTATTTTATAGGCTGGAAAGCCTAGGATAGCCATTATAAGCGTACTTTTTCCCGACCCGTTTGGGCCGAATATAACGTGGACTTCCCCTCTCGGTATATTCAGATCTACATCTTCCAGTATTGTTCTATCTTGAACCTGTACTGTGAGGCCCCTTATCTCTAGTATGTTGTCCTCCAAAAATTTTCACCTCTAAGCTCCACAGTCACGTCCGTTCCTATTAAAGTTGCCTTTTTTGGGCTGTCATGAATTTCTGCTCGCTTGGACGAAGGACATTGTTTCGAAGATTATTTTTGCAGCGGTGATCGCTGTTCCCCCTGAGTCGTAGACGGGTGAAACCTCAACCAAATCAAATCCGATAACGTCTTTGCCACAGACTTTATGCATCAGTTCGAGAAGGGCGTATGAGGTTAAGCCTTCAGGCTCAGGATTTTGGACGGCAGGCGCGATGGAAGGATCAAGTACATCCATATCGATCGTTATGTATAGGCTGTTACATTCGTCCAGTTCGCGGTTTACAGTTTTGGCCGCTTGCTCAACGCCATTTTTAAGTATTGAGTGCGTAGTTATGTATGTGATCCCTTGGCTCTCAGCATATTTGATTTCATCCTTTGATGCCGCTCTAACTCCAACCTGGACAATCTTCTCCGGCTTGATCTCTTCGCATATTCTTCTGAGGACCGTTGCATGAGAGAGCCGGCGGTTCATATATTCGTTTCTGGCATCCATATGTGCATCAAAGTAAACGAGCCCGAATCTTTCAGGTATTCCAGCTACTGCTCCAAGAGCCAGGGTATGCTCTCCACCTATAAGTACTGGTATATCGCTTTGCCCTAGTATTTCTCTTGTAGTCTTTTCCAAATTAGCTAAAGTTTCTTCCAGGTCACCAGTCACATGGAAGTCGCCAGCGTCATGCACTTTTAAGTCCTCTATTGATATGCCTGTTCGGATACTGTATAGCTCCAGGCTCTTGGAGGCTTCCCTAATTGTAAGCGGGGCGAAAGCCGTTCCCCTTCGGAAGCTGCCTGTTAAGTCTAGAGGCACGCCGATAATGATGTAGTCTGCTTCTTCACGTGGTTTTTGAATACCTCCGAATACTCCTACCTGAGATGTGAACAGATCGATGTAACTCGCTTCTCTCATATTGGACTCATGCCCTTTTGAAATGTGCAGTGTAGTACCTGCTTCTAAGCGTTTAAATTCTCTCATTTTTGTAAATTAATTGGCGGGATGGACGAAGATTGCCATTTGATTCTTAGACTTTTTAGACTACGACGGGCTCTATATCCAGGGTTTTGCATGCATCATGTATTGGCTGAACATAGTCTCCATGAATCATGCTGGCGTGATGGATGAAGCCTTCTTCTGCTAGGCGTCTGTAGAGCAGGTCTAGGTTTGGCACCTTCACCCAACTCCATGAGCCGCGTAGAGTCTGGTCTGATCTTTCGATCTCCCCCCTGGTTATGAGCATCTTAAACTTTCCGTCATATTCGACGAGCCTGCAGATGGTTACTGTTCCCGATTTGAGCTGGAATTCCGCTGCGCCGTAGGAGCGGTCGATGCCTAATGTGCGTCCCAGCACACTCTGATATTTTATGATTATTGGGCATCCTTTCGCTGCAAGTGAGGGCGGAGCGTTCCCGCAGTGCCACGCTAGGAATACATTCTCTTTCTCCTGATGCTTTATCGTCCAGTCGATAAAATGTGGCGGCGTCTCCTTTAGGCTTGCCAGGTACTGGATCAGCATCGTTAACGCACCATATATATCCACTTCACATGAGCACATTATGCCCTGGTCGGTCAATCTTCCCATGGCGTAGCATGGGCAGATTCCATAAATCTCTTCCATAGCGTTCCAGCATTGCACGCCCATAGCGGTTATCCCATTTGACTTAGCATACTCCTTCAGCACAAGTTCTAGCTTCGCTATTTTCATCATCTGCTCCCTGCTTAAATGCGAAAGATCGGCCTGATTCTTCATTTCGGTCAGGATCCCCTGAACTTCTGGGTCTGATTCGCTTAGCTTGTTCGCTCTGTCGAAGATCTCTGTTAATGTTATTGGCACTACCCTCTGTTTGAACTTCTCGATCAGGGCTGACTCGTTGAATATGCATGTTTCGAATGGCTGTGGTCTCGGGCCGACCTGCCCGATCTTAGCTCCTATAAAGCCCTTTCTGATCGCGCATACCCTAACGAAATTGTCTACAGCCTTTATGAAGCTCTCCTCTTCGGGGAAGACGATGCCTGCGAAGAGATATTTTATCTTTCTCCTGTAGAGTCCTGAGGATATTGAGAGAGTGCCGCAGAACGAATCTGATAGTCTGCCTCCCTCCTCTGTGAAGGGCCCCTCCTTTGTTCCGAACAACATGACTGGAAGATCGCTGAAGGCTGAGGCAACTTCAAGTGCGGCCACCTCATCCCCGAAGGTCATGGTCCCAATTAGTATTCCATCGATTTCACGTTTGCGGAAGAGTTTGATGGTTTTCTCTGCATCTTCAAGGTTTGAGACCAGACCCTTCTTCGTGAGATCCTCATCTGGGACTATGAGTTCCAGATGAGGATTCTTTGATAGTGCAGTGATGCATCGCCTCCGCATATCGGTTGCCCATTCCCAGCTGAATACTGATCTATGGGCGGGAATGAACCCGATCCTTATTTTCAATTTTTCTTTAGTTGGCAAGCTTTTTCCTCCACTCTAAAGTTGGACATTAGTATCTCCGGCTTCTAATTTATTCCTTTCCCGCTTTCAACAATATCTTGAAGTGCCATGTTCTTTTATGATTTATCGGTGAGCCTTAAATACTTCCTATAAAACTATTTTCGCTGATCGATAAGATTTTAAGGTGTATGGATAGTGGAGTCTCATAGGATCACCAGGTTTTCGATACTCTCATACTATTATCTCTTTTCAGGCTTTATACTTCTTATCGCCTCCGTATGGTCTAATCCGCTGCTGCCGCATGTATTCGCATTAGGGGTTCTGAGTCTCATCCTATGCTATGGCTTGAGGAAGAGGGGGAGATGGGTGCTCTATCTTTCGCCACTCGTGATGTTACCAAGTATTGTTTTTGCATCCGCTTCGTCTTTCGCCATCTTTAGCGCCTTCCAATTGAGCGTTTTCGAAGGTTTACTGATTTCAGCGTTAACTATACACGCGTTGCTTAGCTTCGCCTCGTTACTATTTCTCGTTGCGAGCGCCAAGGATCTTAAGTAGTCACGCAAACTGCTTAGGAAGGTCGCAACTCAAAAGTGAGATATACTAGTTGCAGTAATTAATTGTGACTGATTGCCGATCCTGTGTGGTGAGCCTTCTAATATGACTTCTCGAATAGAGGAGCCTACGCTACGTCCAATCCGGCATTTTCCATCCGATGTTAGGAGGTATGCGCGTCTTCCCATTCAAAGTATCCAGGAAGGCTTAGCCTGCCTCTTGACTGAGGCTGGGCAGATGGAGACCCCTTCCTCCTACGCTGGCGGCGAGGTTGCTATCAGAGGTAGGATAGGCGGCATCCTAGGCGTCAAAGTGGAAGCTTTGATCTCTCCAGAGAATGGGATGACACGGGTAGATGTGGGTTTTAATTATAAGCGACTATTGTTAGCTTATGCTGGAATCCTGTCGATCGGTCTATGCTTAGGGTGGGTTGTTTACATTATGACTTATTCCGAAATTGCAGGGTACATTCTGGCAGCTGCCCTTATATTCATGATTTTTTCGGCGTCGTCTAGGCTGAGCTCGCAAATTAGGGATTTTCTGATGAATCTCGATGAGACTCTCGCACATCTAGAGCATGAGCATGCTAAAGAAGCCCTCGCTGAAGATAGGAAGCGGTGGCAGAGCAAAAGATGTGAGGTGGAGAATCTTTATATGAGGTTATGTAGCAAGCATCTTAAGACGTGGGGAAGCCTGAGGGTTCTTGAGTATAAGATCTCCGAGTATGAGAGGCAGGGTTTGACACGTGAGGAGGCAATAGTTAGGGTCTCGGAGGAGGAAGGCATCTATTGATGGTGACCACAGCGTTTAACCCCTCTTCTTCTCATCAACTCTACTTGGAGGCATATCCTTGATTAGGGATGGCTTAACAGCGAAACTTCAGATAATAAGGGTGAATTACTCCGGCGCTGAGGCTTCATTTGAGCGTATGATGGATTATGTAGCGGTTGAGGAGGAGATTAGCGTATATTTTGGGGGGAAGTTTTATAGAGTCTTCTCTTTCACTCCTGGTAAATTGGTGGAGCTTGTTATAGGTCATCTCTTAGCAGAGGGAATAATCGGTAAGCCAGACGATGTTTTAGAGATAGAGATTGTCGAGGACAAGGTTGATGTAAAATTCGCTGATGTAAGCAAGCGTGCAGTGTCCATACCGGAGTTGAGAGAGATATTTAGACCTTTGGCCCCCATGGTGAAACCTGAGATCATAATGGAATCCATGGAGGAGCTATGTTCCCGCTCCACTATCTACTCGATGACAGGCGGAACTCATGCCGCGGGCATCATCAGCTTAGATGGTGAGATAATGGCTTTTGCGGAGGATGTTGGCAGGCATAACGCGGTCGATAAAGCGGTTGGCGAGGCTGCATTGTTAGGAATAGACTTTGGAAAGATGTTCCTAGCCTTGACTTGTAGGCTTAGCTCTAAGGTTGTTTTAAAGGCTGTTCAGGTGGGCGTCCCATTAATCGCTTCCATCTCTGCGCCTACCGGCCTAGGCGTCAAGCTCGCGGATTCGGCAGGTGTGACGCTTATAGGCTTCGTGAGGGATGGAAGGATGAATGTGTACTCACATCCCTGGAGGGTCATAGGGCTTGCTTGATGCACACTAGTGGATCGGAAGGTTCACAAAATCGTATGATATTATGAAGGCGGAAGGCTAATTCCATTATGAGACGAACTGCAGGAGTATGCATACTATGATAAGTGCAACTGCTGAGACGATTACTATCATGGGTTTTATCTTTATTCCCGGGGTCTCCTCCTCGAAGAACCGCAGTAGACCTGCCCCGGCTGCAGGCATGGGCGCGAGTTGGCTTCTCCTCTTTTCTCTCCTCTTACTCAAGCTGACACTCCCTTCTCCAACCGATTTAGTAGAGCTTTAAGCGTTAATTAAGTTTACGCTTACGCTCACCTTTCACTCGCTTCGAATCGAAAGTTTTTATTATCGGCGCGGTTAATGTATTCTATGCACAGTGAATGTAGGACGAGGTATATTTTCGTTACAGGGGGCGTCATCTCGGGCCTCGGTAAGGGCATTGTCACATCATCGATTGGGAAGATGCTTCAGTTTCGAGGCTTCCGTGTCAGCGCATGTAAAATTGACCCTTACATAAATTTTGACGCTGGGACGTTAAGGCCTACAGAGCACGGTGAGGTCTGGGTTACTGAGGACGGTGGGGAGATCGATCAGGACCTCGGCCATTATGAGAGATTTTTGGACATAAATATTCCTAAAAGCCATAATATTACGACGGGCCAGGTTTACTATGAGGTCATAAGGAAGGAGAGGAGAGGTAAGTATCTTGGTCAGACAGTTCAGCCCATACCGCATGTGACTGATGAGATTAAGAGGAGGATAAGGCGGATTGCAAGGGACTCTGGCGCGGACTTTCTTCTTGTCGAGATCGGCGGGACAGTAGGCGATTATGAGAACATCCTCTTCCTCGAAGCGGCAAGACAGATGAAACTCGAGAAAGAGGATGTCCTCTATGTTCATGTTGCCTATCTTCCGATTCCAAGGAGCCTTGGCGAGATGAAGACTAAGGCTGTTCAGCATTCTGTGCGGGAACTCAGGAACTTCGGAATTCAGCCCGACTTCATAATTGGAAGGTCTGAGACATACTTGGATGAGACGAGGAAAAAGAAGATCGCCCTGTTCTGTAACGTGAATGAGGAGGACGTAATATCAGACCCTGATGTCGAGAACATTTATGAGTTGCCCCTGATCTTTGAGCGGGAAAGGTTTGGGGATAAGATCCTCGCTAAACTTGGGATTTCTGGTGTTGTATCAAGAGATGAGGAGTGGAGGAAGTTCGTTGAGAAGGTTGAGGGGTTGAGTGATGAAGTTGAAGTCGGCATTGTTGGAAAATACTTTGACATTGGCAGGTTCCAGCTACCCGACTCATACGTTTCCGTCATAGAGGCGATAAAGCATGCCGCATGGTTTAATGATAGAAGGCCTAGTCTCAGATGGATAGACTCGAAGATCCTGGAGGGCGGCGGAGACTTTTCAAGCCTAGACAAGGTTGACGGGATAGTTGTTCCAGGAGGTTTTGGAACAACCGGGATTGAGGGGAAGATTGAGGCGATAAGATATGCAAGAGAGAGGGGCATCCCATTCTTAGGTTTGTGCTTAGGCTTTCAGCTTGCAGTAGTTGAGTTTGCTAGGAATGTCTGCGGGCTCAGGGATGCGAATAGCTCGGAGATAGACCCTCACACCCCCTATCCAGTCATCGATCTTCTCCCAGAACAAAGGGAGATTCTGCGAAAGTCTAGGTACGGGGCGACCATGCGGTTGGGAGCTCAGATAGTGAAGATTAAGCCTGGCACATTGGCCTACAGCCTCTATGGAGCCAGCGAAGTCCGGGAGAGGTTCAGGCATAGGTACGAAATAAACCCGGACTACGTTGGAACTCTTGAGAAGGCTGGGTTCATGTTTTCTGGGACGACGCCTGATGGGAGGATTATGCAGATAGGCGAGTTACCTAATCATCCCTTCTTCATTGGAAGCCAGTTCCATCCAGAGTTTACTTCAAGACCATTAAGGCCTAACCCGCTGTTTAACGGCTTCATCCGTGCATGCATTAAAAGAAGAAGTGTCAAGTCCGGCTAATCATACTCCTCAAGGAATATGACACTCTTTATGGAGCGAAAAGTTTTTCTTCTATATATCAGCAATGTTTTGAAGGAACCTTGAATAGAGGTTGAGAATGTGAAGGTAGGAGTATTAACTGGCGGAGGCGATGCACCTGGACTTAACGCCGCCATAAGGGCTGTCGTGAAGAAATGTGAGAGATACGGCTATGATGTTGTTGGAGTAAGGTACGGATGGGCAGGTCTCCTAGAGTGTGACGCCGTCCCGCTGAAGTACGCAGACGTTGAGGATATCATAGGCAGAGGCGGAACAGTCATCAAAACTTCTAGGACGAATCCGCTTAAGATTCAGGATGGGATAAGGAAGGTTGCTGAAAACTTTAGGAAGCTAGGCCTCGACGCCCTCATAGCGATCGGAGGAGACGACACCCTAAGTGTGGCTGCGGCCTTATGTAAGGAGGGGCTTAAAGTCGTCGGGGTTCCTAAGACCATTGACTTCGATGTTCCAGGAACCGAGTTTACAATTGGCTTTGACACCGCGGTAAACACTGCGATGCGGTTGATCGAGAACATTAAGGACACTGCTGATTCACATAGCCGAGTCTTCATAGTTGAGATAATGGGCAGACATGCTGGGTGGATTGCATTATATTCTGGTTTGGCCGCTGGAGCCGACTTGATCCTGATTCCAGAGGAACCGTTCAGCATCAAGGATGTCGCGGAATTTGTGAGGAGGAAGATAGAGGAGGAAAAGAATGAGGCGATGGTCATTGTCGTCGCTGAGGGCGCTCTAATTAAGGATTATCAGGGACCCATCACAAAGGATGCTAGCGTTGACCAGTTTGGGCATGTACGCTTAGGCGGCATAGGCGAATTCTTGGCAAAGGAGATACAGAGGATTCTGGGGGTTGAAACGCGAGCCGTCACACCTGCGCATACCATTAGGGGTGGATCCCCAACCATGCTTGACCGTCTAATATCGACGAGGCTTGGTTTGGCGGCCGTCGACCTTGTTAAGAAGGGTAAGTTCGGCTACATGGTCGCCCTCAAGGCTGGGGAGATAGTCACTGTCCCGCTGACGGAAGTATCTGGCAAAACCAAGAATGTGAGCAAGGAACTTTACGAGGAGGCTAAAGTCTTCTTCGAATAGCTGGACATTGATCCCAAAGCCCAATCTTTTTCAACCTCTAATGTTTTTGGCTGTTGACGTTAACACTATTTTTCCTTTTTCTTTCTATGATTATGTTTCTCCTCTAAGGTGTTGGGCGATGAGGATCGTTGCTAAGGAGTTCCCTCTCATTAAGCCTTTTACATTTTCGGTTCGGGAGAGGCTTATTGAGGGCGTTCCAGATGGTTTCCTACTTCTTAAGCCTGTTGTGGCCGGAATCTGCGGGAGCGAGCTCCTTTACTTTAGGGGTGAGAAGGAGGAGTGGAAGCTTAGGGAGAGGCTTCCAATGTGTCTCCTTCATGAGGGTGTAGCTGAGATCATTCATAACCCAGCAGGGACAGGGGAGCTTCAGCCCGGAACATTTGTTGTTGTTAACCCGTTGATTCCATGTGGCAGGTGCTCATCATGCTTGACGCTTGGGGAAAACTATTGCCAGAATGCGAAGTTTATGGGTTCAACTGCGGATGGATTGGCCAGATCGCATCTACTTTACCCAAACGGCAGGGTTATACCAGTTCCTGAAGATGTAGAATTAGAGCTGGCCGCGTTGACTGAGCCTCTCTCAGTCGCGCTTAACGCTTACCAGATTGCGAGTATAAAGCCTGGGGAAAGGGTCTGCGTCATCGGGGACGGCCCAATTGGTTATCTTGTTGCACTTATCTCCTCTCATGTTGGAAGGGTTTCTAGGGATAGGCTCTTCGTAATGGGGGTTGTTGATGAGAAACTCGATTTGGCCGAGGATTTTGCGTTAACAGTGAATACGGCGTGCGATGACACTGAGAGGTTTAACGGCTTCTTTGATGTTGTTTTTGAGGCTGTCGGCGGAAGGGTTCATAGGCTAACTCTTAGAGAGGCGATATGCTTCGCCAAGGCTGGCGGTCGATGCGTGCTTCTTGGTTTATCCCATGGGGAGGTTCCGGTTGACATCAATCAAGTGGTTAATCGCGGTCTCTCAATTATGGGTTCAGTTAGGAGTAGAATGGAGCACTACAGGACTGTGCTTGATCTGATGCGGGATGAAGAGTTTGGGGGGAGGGTGAAGCGGATAATCTCTGAGAGGAGGTTCACTATAAGATCGGCTGAAGATCTGTATGCAGCGTTCAGGTATGCGGATACTGAAGAGGGTGAGGCGAAAACTAAGCCTGGAAGGGTTTTAGTCTACCTTGCGATATGCGATTAATAGATAAAACCTGGATCATTGACCTTTACTTATAGGATTTGATGAAGAAATAATTTTATTACTGTTTACTACCAGATTATCAAGCATAATGTTGATGGAGAACACTTTGGTGGTTGATGATGGACTTCTATGAGGTCATCCGGACTAGGAGGAGCATCAGGTCTTACAGGCCTGACCCTGTTCCGGAAGAAGTGTTGAATAGGGTTTTGGAGGCCGCGAGGATTGCGCCTTCAGGCTCGAATAGGCAGCCCTTAAAGCTTATCGTTGTGAAGGATGAGACGCTGAGGCGGAGGCTTGCCGCAGCATGTCATAACCAGTGGTTTATTGCTGAGGCGCCCATCGTCATCGTGGCCTGCGGCTTTAACATTCACTGGAATAGAGGAGGGTATATGGGTGACTTAAGCATGCTTGTTGACGTCTCAATCGCGTTTACGCATTTGATACTTGCAGCTAGGGCGGAGGGGCTTGGCACATGTTGGATAGGCGCCTTCGACAACGAGGAAGTTAAGAAGATATTGAGGATTCCGAAGGATGTTAATGTCGTTGCTTTGACGCCGCTTGGGTATCCTAAGGATGAGGGGTTCGGCGAGCCTGGGCCTAGGAAGCCTCTTTCCGAGCTAGTGTCGGTTGACAAGTTCTAGCCGCGACGCTTTTCTGAGCCACGTTCTAAGAGTCTTAGTATCTCCCTGCAGAAGTCCGGTAGATCCTTTGGCACGCGTGAGGTTACAATGTTGCCGTCGACGACGACTGGTTTGTCCTCGAATCTGGCGCCCGCATTCTTCAGGTCTGTTGTCACCGCGGCGTAGCATGTGGCCCTCCTTCCTCTTACAATGTCGGCTTCGATCAGCATCTGTGGTCCATGGCAGATTGCCGCGATAACCTTTCCTTTCCTGTCGGCTTCTCTGACTATGTCGACCATCTGACGTTTTGTTCTCATCCTGTCAGGCGCGTGTCCTCCGGGTATTATTACTGCCTCATACTCTTCTACTTTCACGTTCTCCGCTGAAATGTTAGCGGTTATGGGGCATCCATGCTTTCCCCTGTATGTCTCGTTCGCCTTCGGTCCGACTATGTCAACTTGGTATCCGGCTTCTTGGAGGCGGTAATATGGGTATAGGAGCTCCGAGTCCTCGAAGCCCTCGTCCACTAGGATTAACACTTTCTTCATAGTTATCACGGGAGTAATGTATGCTGATCCAGATTTTAAGTTATTCTCAGAGACCTATCGCTTTTAAGGATGAGACGCCTTATTTTGGTTGTGCCATGCTGGGAGGTTTAGGTTGATGTATGACGTCATTGTGATTGGTTCGGGGCCAGCTGGCTTAACGGCGGCCATTTACGCTGCTAGGGGTGGATTGAGAACCCTAGTCTTAGCGGGATCTGTCTGGGGCGGTCAGTTAATGTTCACTGGCCTAGTCGAGAATTTTCCAGGCTTCAGGGACGGTGTCTCAGGTCATGATTTGATGGTTGCCATGGTTGAGCAGGCTAAGAGGTTTGGAGCCGAGATCGTCTTTGAGGATGCTTCCTCCGTAGACTTTTCCATGAAACCCTTCAAAATTGCTAGTAGAGAGGCTGTGTATGAGGCTAGGGCTGTCATAATCGCGACTGGGTCCTCTCCTAGGCGGCTGGGTTTGGAGAGCGAGAAGAGGTTTATTGGCAGGGGGGTCTCTTTCTGCGCCGTCTGCGATGCTCCTCTTATGAGGGGTAGGGTTGCGGTTGTCGTGGGCGGCGGGGACACGGCGCTCGAGGAGGCTTTGGCGCTCTCCAAATATGCACGGGAGGTTATGATTGTTCATAGGCGTGACAGGCTCAGGGCGGCTAGGATCCTTCAGGAGAGGGCGTTCCAGGAGCCTAGGATCAGGTTTTTATGGAACTGTGTTGTGGAAGAGATTTTTGGCTCCGAGAGGGTTGAGGGCGTTAGGCTTAGGAGGGTTGATTCTGGCACGTCGACTCTCGTAGAGTGTGATGGGGTCTTCGTGGCGATTGGTAGGCAGCCTAACACGGAGATCTTCCGCGGTCAGGTGATGATGGATGAGGCAGGTTACATTATTCTCAGGGATGGGACTATGACGAGTGTTGAAGGCGTCTTCGTTGCGGGCGAAGCTGCCGATGGCAGGTATAGGCAGGCTGTCGTCTCGGCTGGCCTGGGATGCATGGCCGCCATTGACGCAATTAAATATCTTGAGATGCAGGGCTAGAAAAGTTTAAACTCGCCTCTGCTCTCAGCGGCCATTATAAAAAATAAAATAAATTCGGGTATTTTAGAAGGGGGTTTTAAGTATTTTCAGGGCGCTTTTGTTCCGGCGAATTTGAGGTTTTTAGTCAAACTCTGAGGAGGTTTCTTCCTCTTCTCCCTCTTTCTTTTCAGGTCCTTTTCCTTCCTCTTTCGGTTTGGAAGCGGCGATTATGTCGTCGATTCTGAGTAT
>JANXEA010000026.1 GCA_025059045.1 Candidatus Bathyarchaeota archaeon
ATCTTCGGCGATTTCAGAGTTGTAGGCACATACGACCCCGTCACATCGTTTACTGATCTCATGAGGATTGACGGGACACCATTATTCCAGACGGAATACGATCTAATCCTGGTTCCCATCGGGTCGATTAATGATCCGGCAATAACGATAATCGAAGTTACAATCTTAACTGGACAAGGATACGATCCATTCAGTATAGGAGAAGAGCTAGCTTACGCTTTTGCAGCCACAACGGTAGCAAATAAGAATGGTGTTGCCAGAAAGATTGAATGGTCGCTTGAGCTCTCGATCAGTGGTCTAATACCATATCTTCCACCATTATTTATTGCGGCTTTGATGATGTATTCAACCATGGCTTCAGTTTATGAGGAGAGGAGAAGAGAATTCACAACATTAGCCACGCTTGGACTTGACCCGAAGAATACCTTCCAGGTTTTTCTCGTGGAGGCGCTTCTACTTGGGTTGATGGGTACATTCTTAGGCTTCTTCGGAAGTTATGTGCTGGGTTTCTTGCTTTCCACATTAGTCGGCTTATCATCTCAGACACTCTCATTCTCCAACTGGTCTATGCCCGCAATACTGATAGCGCTAATGACGGGCGTCGTCATGGTTTTTCTCGGCGGATATATACCGGCTGTGAGGGCTCAGGGCTTAAGCCTAATGGGGCGGGTCAAAAGAAGGGAAATGATAGGGGAACTGGTCACTCAAGGCGAAAACACAATTCTAATGCTTCCATTAAGAGAGACGATTCAGAATAGCGAACTCTTATACACATATATAAGAGAGACATTGGGGAGGATTGGGAAATCGCTTGTTGACCCTAGAACCGTTAAAGGTGAGATGCTAAGAGACGGCACATTCAGAGTGTCATTCGCAGTGATTGCGCCCGGCCAAACATTATCAATACCATGCGAAATCAAGGTTGACAGAGAGGCGGAGACGCTTATCCCGATCATCCAATTTCCAACAACCTATAGAACTTACGAGCGGATACGGTTGATCCTACGTGAACTCGAGAAGTACATGATTGGCTTCTCAGAATGGAAAGATAGACAGCTGAAGATGACAATTGTACGTGAGGCACCCAAAGAACGAAAGACGGTAGAGGAGATCATGGCCGATATAAAGGGAGCGATAGATCAGATCAGGGACTATAATAAGAGGCTGAAGATACTTGAGGGGCAGAAAGGAAAATTGTCCGAGGAAGTATATAATGAGTTTAAAGAGAAATACGTAAACATGATTGAAGAAAGATCCAAGAGTCTTAGAGCTATGACTATCAATCTCGAACCATATCAGAAAGAATTGAAAGAGGAAATAGCAAAGATAGAGGTCGAGGTGGAGAGGATTACGACCTCCTATAATCTGGGTGAGATTAGTGATGAGGAGTATGTTAAGATCTGTGGTCCACTGCAAGGGAGACTTGCAACACTTAAAAATAGATTACAGGAATTGGAGGAGATATTTGACTTTTTGAGGAGACCTATAACACCAACCTAACCGCATGTCAAATAAGATGTCTTAAACGTCCTAGCTTGGTGGAGGGCGTGTTCCAAGCTGAACGGTAACGAAAAGTTGTTGAGCACCTCTCACAACAGTTACAATTATGTTATCTCCAGGCGAAGTTTTTTCCTCCAGATAAGATGAGAGATCATCGGTGTTTATAATCCGTGAACCATTGATCGCTATTATTATATCTCCTCCTATGGTTATGCGCTGGCCCAATATAAAAGCTGATGCTGATCCGGCTTTTAGTCCTGCTTTTTCTGCAGGCCCATCCTTAAAGAGCCGAGTTATTAGGCATCCATATGTCACGTTAACATTCATAACCTTCGCAATATCAAATGTCATGTCTACGGCCTCGATTCCAAGCCATGGATGCCTATTGTAAGATCCCTCGTTCACTAGGTATGCAATCTCCCTCAATATTGTGTTTGAGGGGATTGCAAACCCAAGACCTTGAGAATCCGCCACTATTGCCGTGGCTATCCCTATTACCTCCCCGTTGAGATTTAACAATGGCCCGCCGGAATTTCCCGGATTCAGTGGTGCCGTAGTCTGGATTACTGGGGATATCGCATATGAGCCGCTCAATTCCTCTGTGATAGCTCTTCCAAGCGCGCTAACTATCCCGACAACCATGGAGCCTACAAGTCCAAATGGACTTCCAACCGCGATTACTGTATCCCCAACCTTCAACGTAGAGGAGCTGACAACTTTGAGCGGAGGATAATCTTGCAACGATTCCTCAGTTGAAAGAACGGCGAGGTCGGCATAGGGATCCGACCCAATTAACATTGCGGCATATGCGTTACCGTCATGGAATGTTACAGTAATGTTTAAAGCATCCTTAACGACATGACAGTTTGTGATGATAACTGATCTTCCCGTAATGTTGCATATGAAACCTGATCCCTGAACTTGACTATAGAGGATGCGCCCGAAAATATCTCTACTAATTGTCACACCCCTAATTAGAACAACCGATTTCCTAACATGCTCATAGAGTTCTGAAAGTGAAAAATCATCTTCCACAACATTTGAATGCGAAATGCTTCCCTGAATTGCACTCAAAGTCGTCCTCAAACCGGAAATTTCATACTGAAGAGTTGAGATCTGCTTTTGCAGCGAGTCAAACCTTTCGGCAAAAGATAGTATCGCGACGAGATAGCCTAAGCCCGCCCCAACCAGCAGAAGAGACAAGAGAAGAATTATGAGAAGAGACCGAGAATGCTCATTCGACGCCCTAAACCGCTCAGAAGTCATCTCTGATAAGAAAGTGGGAAAGCTAGACTTAAAGCAGATAATATGCAAGTCACCATCACTCCCTCAACACATATTTTATTAATTAACATACTGACTTGATGTATACCCTAATTATGCACTCAATTATTCGTCTACCAACTCTTCAAAAGCAATTACTTTAATAGGCTTTTTCCAAAATTTTAGCCAAATTTCCTCAATTGTCAATAAGTGAGGTAAAGTGGTGTTGGCCATTCGCCCATTGGGGTATGACTCTAGACCATATTCTCATGTGATGGCCATCGCATATTAGGAGAATATGGATGCGGGCCCGGCGGGAATTGAACCCACGACCCCCGGGTTAAAAGCCCGGTGCTCTATCCTTGCTGAGCTACGGGCCCAAACGACCACGCGTTTGGCACACTTCGTGAAATAAAGGCTCCCTTGATTATTTAGAGTTTACTGTTTTCAATAGAGGTAATTGGGATCAAGAAATATACTAAAAAAGAAAAAATTTGGTTGATGATGCCAAATTATGGACCCAGCCTCTCAACCTTCCTGAAGCGTCTTAATCTAAACTCAAACTCTACCTTGTAAACGAGAATTGTTCCTATGCTCCAATCTTATTTGTCACATCTCGGTCTAATTTTTGAGTTGTTCGTATAAAACAGTAATTGATAAAAAGATCCAAATGAATATAATGTCTCTTCGGATCGGAGCAGTTGAAATTGGAGCAAGAATTCATTGCCGTTGTTGACCAAAGTACATCAGGCACAAGGTTTGCAATATTCAACAAGCAAGGAAACATCGTTGCTCTCAACTATAGAGAGCATAAACAAATATGTCCTAGGCCGGGATGGGTCGAGCAAGACCCTGTAGAGATTTGGCGACAGACTCAGACATTAATAAGGTCCATGTTACGAAAGTCCAAGATTAAGTCGAAAAATATTTCAGCAATCGGCGTCACGAATCAGAGAGAGACCACGATGGTCTGGGACCCAGTTACTGGAAAGCCCTACTATAATGCTATAGTATGGTAGTGCAGTCGGACAACTAAAATCTGTCAACAACTTAGAGAGGCGGGACTAGAGCCTTTAATAAGAGAAAGGACAGGGCTTTACCTAAGTACATATTTCTCAGCTCCGAAGATAAGATGGATTCTAGAAAATGTTCCAGGCCTTAGAAAGAAGGCTGAGGAAGGTAGGGCAGTTTTTGGAACCGTCGATAGCTGGCTCATATGGAATTTGACGGGAGGACCTAAAAAGGGAAGCCATGTCACAGATTATACAAATGCGTCTAGAACAATGCTCATGGACCTAAAGAAACGGCTCGAGAATCCCTACAGCTATTAAGCAAGGCTGGAGTAGAATTAAAAATCCTTACCGGCGACAACGAATTGGTTATAAGAAAAGTATGCGAACACTTAGGTTTTGAAATTAAAGGTGTTGTTCTCGGAAGCGAAATTGCTCAAATGCATGATGAAGCCCTACAAAGAGTGGTCGAGGAAGCGAACGTTTTTGCGAGAGTGACACCAGTTCAAAAGGACAGAATAATCACCGCTTTGAAAAATAACGGGCATGTGGTTGGCTTTTTGGGAGACGGAATTAATGACGCGCCTTCAATGAAGACAGCAGACGTGGGCATATCAGTTGACAACGCTGTGGACGTAGCCAAAGAGTCTGCTGACATTATACTTCTGCAGAATGACTTAAGAATTCTTGAAGAAGGCGTTTTAGAAGGACGAAAAACTTTCGGCAACACTATGAAGTATATCATGATGGGTGTGAGCTCAAACTTTGGAAACATGTTCAGCGTGGCTGGGGCATCCTTGTTTCTGCCGTTTCTGCCCATGCTGCCTATACAGATACTGCTTAATAATCTCCTCTATGACTTCTCGCAGTCAACGATACCCACAGACGATGTTGACAAAGAATACGTTGAGAAGCCGAAAAGGTGGGATATACATTTTATTAAATGGTTTATGGTGTGTTTGGGTCCAGTCAGTTCCCTCTTCGACTTCTTAACATTTTTCGTGATGCTTCTCGCCTTTAATGCTCCTGCGCCGCTTTTCCAAACTGCTTGGTTCATTGAATCCCTA
>JANXEA010000027.1 GCA_025059045.1 Candidatus Bathyarchaeota archaeon
CGAAGAAGCCTCGAGGAAAGATTTGTTAACAATAATATTAGGCTTTTTCCCTAAGAATATTACGCGACCACCTGATTTCGAAAATGTTTTTAGCCGATTTAATGCCGCTTTCGAAATCGCCGTGGACGATGGCACAATAACTGCTCTATAGGCCTGACCACTGAGATTGCGAAAGCATCCTTTCTCAAGTCTTAGTATAGAAGCAAGCGTGTAATCGTCGACGAAATCAAAATCTATCTGATGCTCAAGAAGTTGTTTAGAAATATGCCAAACGCTTTTGTTCGCCTTCTCATCACCCAGCCATAGACTCATCGTCGGAAAATAAACAGCAATTTGAGCAGCTGGTTTTCCTAGAGAGAGTAAATAGGACACGCGGTTTACATACTTAATCAAGGTGGGCAAATAAATGAATTGGGGATGGCTTCTTTTTCCACCATTAAAGAAGCCTGACATGATAAGGTTAACTCCTCGAACAAACTGATAATCAATTACCCATTTAGCTTGCTCTAGCGATAAGCCATGCCCATATACGGCGAAACTCTCAGTAAAAACTCGTTTTCTTCCAAAAAGATGCGCAACTGAAGAGGCAAGTTTCGGAAAATCTGAAACCTTATCCATCCATATCTGACGCCAAATAGCATCGATGGCTGGAACATGCACATGGCGCATGCATTTAAAAAAGTCGCCCTCAGATCTGACGAGGAGCATCATCTGATCTTCATGGTTAAGATGCACCACATACCGAAGTCTATTCTTTTCGCACCACTCTGCTTGTATCTTGAAAAAGTTATCCCCAAAAAGGTCGGACCAAACATCCCAATAGTCAGCTTTCGCTCTGCGAGCTTCCTCTGGCATTGATCGAGAAAAGAACCAAGGTATATAGAGCTTAGGGTCATAACCTTTTCGACGTCTAAATTCTTCCAAGATTTTATCAGTATAAGGAATGCCCTGGATAGAATAGTCTGGTTCATCTCCAAAAAATCCTATCACGGTCTTGCCGAACTCATGGCCAATATATTTCTTGTATTCTTCATGCACATACTTTATGAATGTCATAGTAGCCTCCGGATTTAGATAATCGCAGAGAGAATAAGTAGTATCTTTGACTTTCATTGGATGATGCACATATCTTGTGGGTGAGGTTCGAAAGTCGGCTTTAATGAGCCATATCTGCCAGTTTCCTTCAGGAGCGATCCAATTCAAAGTGCCTGAACGTGTATCTAGATTTATACTATCTCCCGTGGAGATGTCTACTGCGAGCGCACCTAGAGTATCCCCAGGAAGTCTCATTGAAATGACTTGTCCTGACTGAACATCTATCCGCTCTCCAACGACTAAGGCCTTCATTCTAAGTTCAGGACTGTCGCTGTTGAACTTGCCACCTGCAAATCCGCTTGGATAAGTACCTTCATCCGCAATCCAGACATAAATATTTCTTTGCCTCGCTTGCTCAATTGCGAAACGAATCCTCTCAAACCAGCCAGCAGAAAGATATTGTGGATTTACATCATATCCAGCGCCTATGAGAACATTAAATATTCCAAGTGAAACAAACTCCTCAAGTTCCCTTATTATTCTATCTTCTGACATCTCCCCAGACCAGCTCCACCATAAAACTACACCATACTCGGTTGGCGGTGTTAGAAAATTATTTGAGATCTCTAATATACTGGGTTGCTCTATTCTTATTTTTATCATTCTTCAGCCCGTAAATAGATCATGAGAACTTGCTGAATATAACTTTCTTGCCCGCTGGGCTTTCGCACTCCACTAACCAAAAAATATTAATGTGACAAGGCATATGGGAAGAACCCGGATTAAAGGAGCTACTTTAATGCTAAACAAAGAAAACCAAGGATCCGGTGAAATATCAAAGAAAAAAGTGAGGGTAGCGTTTCAAGGCGAGCCGGGAGCATATAGTGAGAGCGCAGTCTACTCTTACTTTGGGCAGTCATGCCAACCCGTTCCATGCGTCGGGTTCTCCGACGTCTTTAGAAGCGTAGAGATTGGTGAGGCTGAATTTGGAGTTGTTCCAATAGAGAACTCCATAGAAGGAAGCGTTAATCAGGTTTATGATCTTTTTCTAATGTATGACCATAAAGTCTGCGGCGAAGTGATCCTTAAGATTTCCCATTGTCTTATTGCTAACCCAGGAACGCGAATAGAAGATATTGATGTTATATATTCGCACCCTCAAGCCCTAGCTCAATGCAGAAGTTTTCTGGAAAGCAGAAAATGGGAGATGATTTCCACATACGATACAGCGGGAAGCGTTAAGATGATTAAGGAGAAACATTTAACAAACGCAGGCGCGATAGCTGGGGAAAGAGCTGCAAAAATTTATGGTATGACCATCATTGCAAGGGATATTTCAGATACTCCTAACAATTATACACGATTTTTTGTTCTATCACATCAGGATTCGCCGCCAACAGGTAATGATAAGACATCGGTAATATTTTCTACAAAGCATATTCCAGGAGCGCTGTATCAAGCGCTAGGAGAATTTGCACTCAGGGAGATAAACCTGACGAAGATAGAGTCACGACCCACAAAACGTGTACCTTGGGAATACAATTTTTACCTTGACTTCGAAGGGCATAGAACCGAAAAGAGATGCGCTGAGGCACTTGAGGGTCTTAGAAGAAAAGCGGTCTTCGTTAAGGTTCTGGGCTCTTACCCTAAAGCTCCAGAAATATCTAATTCCATTTAGTTAAGAGATCAATCACTGTTTGATTTTTACGATCCTAGGTATTCTGCCCCATACTCCAACAAGCCCCTCGCGAATGATGATGACACCTCTGACTCCCTTTATTTCTTGAGCCTTCTTCAACCCATTTAGAATTGACTCGCTGGGATATGTTCCTAATACTTCATTACATATCGCGGTGGCTGCCGCGTCTGCCAAGGCTGCGTCACGCGCAACAACTGTTACTGAATCAGCATCACCTAAGCTTAAAACTCGACCAGTCTTACTTGAGCTCGTAGATATTCCGAGTGGAGAATCCTCTTTAGATATTAGGAAGCCGATTTTTCCAGATAGTGAGTAGTCCTCAGACAAGATGGAAATTGTTATCTCAGATTCTGATGATATGGAGACTTCACCGCCATCCTCAACAATTGCCGTTCTAGCTGAAGAATTGAGCATTGCCTCCACACCGATGTCTGCTATGGCTCCACCGACTGAGGCCATTGGACCAACATTTGCTACCATGGAAGCCTCAATCATTTTCTGGACGATCTTTGGAGCGACATCCGTTTCTTCTACTGGTGTCAGCGAATATAGGAACTCGGGGTGTCTTCTCACGTAGTCCTTAAGTTCTCGTCTCTGACGCTTGATCTCCTTCAAGGCTGATAGAATAGCATCTCTACGGTCACTTTTCATGTGAATTTTTGATTCGCCTATTATGAATCCTCTTTCGAATAGAGTCCGAGACAAATTTTGTTTTTCCTCCAGGAGGAGCTAGAATTTGGAATGGAAATTGTTTTCGTGACCCTAAATTGCCGCTTAGATCCTGATTCTAATTGCTTTGACAGGACATGCGTTAATGCAAGTTTTGCAAGCAATACATTTTTCCTCGTCATATTCTAGTCTCCAGTCGGACCCAAGCCATAATGCTCTAGTTGGACATGGTGATATACATGCCCCGCAAGAGATGCATCTTTCACGATCTACATTTAAGATTTCAGTGAATTTCTGAACCTGAACCCCTGCCTCTCTGAACATTTGTAAAGTCTGCTCTAGCTTATCGCCTGAGGCTGGTATAGCAACCACCATCTCACCTTTCTGTGCATTAATCTTTGCTTCGAGTATGTTAATTGCTAATCCTGTATTCAATATTATCCGTGCTAGAACCGGTTGCTCTACGACTTCAGGAGAATAGATCAGCCTAACTCTCATGTTTTCTGTCTCCTATAATTGCTCTAGAAAGATCATCCGTTGTTAATATGCCAATGACGCGGTTTGCTTCGTCAACAACCGGAACGCCGGATATGTTATGCTTAGCCATTCTTCTGGCAACAACATCGATCGTTTCATGTTTCGATGCTACAATAACATGCCGAGTCATGATCTCATCCAGCCTGTGTTTATCATTTGCAATGGCTCGGGCTAGATCCCATGAAGTAACAATTCCTACAACTCTGTTTTCATTATCTACAACTGGCAAATGGTCAATTCCTCTATCAACAAGTCGTTTAGCCACGGATTTTATGTCTTCATCAGGCTTAGCGGTGATAACATTCTTCCTCATTACATCTTCTACTATCGGCTCCCTTCTTCTAATCACTAAAGGTTTGACTTCCCCGCTTTTAGGTAATGGCTCAACCGGTCTCGTGAGCAAAAATGTTCCCTCGAGGATCATCCTTTTTAGGTCCTCCGCTATTTCCCTTGCAACCTTATAGCTTGATAGCGGCGATGATGGCACTTCCTTATCCCCAATTACTACCTTCCCCGACCTAAGCTCGGCATATGAAGCTTTTTTTACAATAGGTCTTAAGTCGGGTCGGGAAGGAACACCATAATCACGTATATTCACAAATATTTCATCATCTCTCAGTGCTGCTGTCCGCGCGACTCTTTCATTAATTATAGGTATTGGAACACCAATCCCAACATAAAGTGTGACACCGTATCGGTAAAATGAAGCGCCCCTCAGATACTTTTTGCTCATCTTCCTCAGGTCGCCTTTCACCATTAAAGTTCCGAAACCCGAGTTCGGGTTATGCTGGGTTCCTTCACCAATTATGTACCCAACTGCCCCGCCCAAAAAGATCCTAGAACCAACACCTAAAGTTTCATAATATGGATCTTTGCACAAGGGATTTAGCTGGCCTGCGCCTGAAAACGTTACATTTCCGTAGTTCGGTAAAAGCGTGCCCATATAAGTGTATAGAACCCTGTCTGTACTGTTTGTCGCTGCGTCATATTTCTGATAGCAATTCCTAGGATTAACTAACATGGCGTAGTTTAGGTCGTGAATTGTGATAACGGTTTCCACATGTCTGCGCGGGTAACAGTCAGTTCCATACGACTCAGCTCTTAACTCGACTCCTTCCCCTGAAACAAGGTCTTCTATCACATGTCCGCCGCCATATTCAAATCCACGGGTCTCACTCAATGCTGTTGCACCAAGATATCCATCTACGGCTGCAAGCCCCTTGTAAACTGGAACATCATTTAGCCAGCATCTACTCATTTTTATTGGGGGGTCAGTATGCCCAAAATTCAGGAAAGCGCCTGAACTACACATTGCCCCGAATGTTCCCGAAGTTACTACATCAACCTCTTTAGCGGCAACTTCTATCCCGCTGCTTTCTGCAAGTTTTATCATCTCCTCAGCAGTCAGCACAACTGCGTCTCCTTTCCTTATCTTATTATTGATCTCTTCTATTGTTCTGATCGTTTCCAAATTTTGTTTCTCCATAGTTTGTTTGATTGATAAGTCAACAGTTAATTATTCCATATTTTATATATTTCGATGCGTTAACATGCATTATGGTAAATATTTAAGCATGAATATCGTGCTCGCCTTCCTATAGTCTCATATACTCGAACAACAGATGATGAATTTATGTCGGAATTGCAGGCATTCCTGTTGCCACTGGTGTTGGATATAGCCAAGGCAACTATCGCCTTGTTCATAATAGTTGATCCGCTTGGGAACATCCCGATCTTCATAAGCTTGACGGAGAGCATGAAGGAAAAAGAAAGGAAAAAGGTTTTCCGAACCGCGACTTTGACTGGCTTCTTCCTTCTTCTAGCCTTTGCTCTGGCTGGGCAGTGGATATTGACACTTTTTGGGATCACCCTGCCTAGCTTCATGATTGCGGGGGGATTGCTCCTGCTTATTGTCGCAGTCAGAATTCTAATTTCAGGAGGACTCCGCGAATATTTATCACACCCTGAAAGTATTGGCGCCGTTCCAATCGCCTGTCCGCTTCTTGTAGGACCCGGCGCAATAACAACGACGATACTAAATCTTCAATATTTCGGGATAGTCACAACAGTAACGTCGGTAATAATAACCTTCATCCTCGTATGGCTAAATTTGAGATTTATCGACCCCATATATCGTTTTCTCGGAAGAACTGGCTCCCAAGTGATTGCGCGAGTAATGGCCCTCTTGATAGCATCCATAGCCGTACAATTCATTATTGAAGGCATTAGACATTATGTCGTGTTAAAATAGCTCTTTCTTGGCCGATTATCTGAATCATACCGAGAAAATACGGTAAAAAATATATATTCGACACCCTTCTCTATGAAAAGGTCCCGGTTGCATCTTGTAAATTGAGGTAGAGGTTGAGATGAAGGAGTTTTGGGAGCTAGCATTAGATCTGATCGAGGCAACGGAAAAGCATGAGCAGTACAGAGAATTAGAATGTATAAATCTGATAGCAAGTGAAGGAGTAAAGTCGCCAGCCGTTAGAGAGATGTTAAAGATATCTATGGATCTTGAGAGTAGGTATGCCGAAGGTGAAAATGACCCAGAAGGACATGTTAGGAAAAGGTATTATCAGGGACAAAAATACATGAGTGTAATAGAAGACTGCGTAACAGACCTAATGAAAGATCTCTATAAATGTAACTGGGCTGATGTGCGCCTTGTCTCAGGTACACATGCCAATCTAGCAGCTTTCAAAGGCTTATCGATGACAACACGAAATCATAAGATGGTTGTGACACCACTAAGTTGTGGCGCGCACATCTCTCACGATTATGCTGGCTTAGCTGGAATGGTACTAGGGCTTGTAAATATTGACCACGCATTTGATTTGAAAGAGATGAATATTGATCCGGATAAGTCTGCAAGCATAATAAGGGCAGCAAAGCCCGGTATTGTAACCTTTGGAGGAAGCCTCTTCTTATTTCCCCATCCGGTGAATGAGCTAAGATCTGTTGCTGATGAAGTCGGCGCATTTATTGTATACGACGCCGCTCATGTATTTGGTCTAATCGCGGGTGGAATGTTTCAAGATCCGCTGAGAGAGGGAGCTGACTTCATAACCTCCTCAACACATAAAACCTTTCCCGGACCGCAAGGTGGAGTAATTCTGGGAGAAAGAAAAAACAGCCGCACGGAAAAGGCAATAAAAGATATTCAGTACGCTATTTTTCCGCTCAGCACATCAAACACTCACTTAGGCAGATTGCCTGCAACCGGCATAGCAGCTCTAGAAATGAAAATTTTCGGTCAAGAACTGGCTAGACAGACGATTAAAAACGCTCAGACAGCAGGTCAGTATCTTTTCGAGCATGGGATGGAAGTTCTAGGCGAATCTAAAGGTTTCACACAGTCACATCAGCTTGCAGTGGATGTCAGAAAGTATGGCGGCGGAAAAAAGGTTGCAGAGGATCTAGAAGCGGCAAACATTATCTTAAATCGAAATCTATTACCATATGATGACCAAAATAACCGTGATAACCCTTCAGGTATAAGAATAGGCTTTCAAGATGTGACAAGAAGAGGCTTCAAAGAGGGTGACATAAAGTATCTATGTGATCTTATGTTGGACGTCATCACTGGAAGGCGAAAACCCCAAGATGTTAGGGAAGACGTTATCGCCCTGAGAAAAGAATTCAACAGGATAGAATATGGATTCCAAAGCGTTGAAGAAGCCTTAAAGTATCTGAGGAAAGTATGAAGAGCCCCGCAACTGATCACTCTCCAATCACTTTTGTAATCATGCCTGAACGAATAATGTGATCTGCCAGCACAATAGCAAGGCATGATTCTACGACAGGCACAGCACGTGGGACAATGCATGGATCAAATCTGCCGTGCAATTTCAGTTCAGCTTCTTCCATCAGCTTCAGATCTACAGTCCTTTGAGTCTTCGAGATTGATGGAGTCGGCTTAAAAGCAACTCTAACAACAATCGGCATACCTGTGGATATTCCGCCTAATATTCCCCCCGCGTTATTTGTCATCGTAATTATCTTTCCGTCCCGCAAGATGTATGGATCATTGTTTTCTGAACCCCTCAGTAAAGTACAATTGAAGCCCGCCCCGAACTCCACACCTTTAACAGCAGGTATATTGAACATCATCTTCGCAATATCCGAGTCTAGCGAATCAAAAATAGGTTCGCCAATCCCGCATGGCACATTCAAGGCGACTCCCTCCACGACTCCGCCAACACTGTCCCCATCGTTTGCAGCCTCTATAACCTCTTTTTCCATGAGCGCAGCATATTCGGGAAGAGCGCACCTCACGGGGTTTGAATAAACATTCCTGCGAATATCCTCGTAGGAGATTTTTTCCTTCACCCTGACTCTACCAATCTGCACTACGTGCGCCAACACCTCTATTCCGAGGGTGCCGATTAATTTCTTAGCAATTGCTCCCGCAGCAACAAGACATGCGGTGATTCTGCCCGAAAATCTTCCTCCTCCCCTATGATCATTGTAACCTCCGTATTTGATGTATGCGGGGTAGTCGGCATGACCTGGGCGAGGCTTCCGCTTTATCTCCTCATAGGATTCAGAGTTGACGTCAATATTTCTTATGAGCAGGCAAATAGGAGCGCCAGTTGTACGTCCCCGATATAGACCGGATAAGATTTCAATTTTATCCTCCTCCCTTCTTTGCGTGCTTACGAAAGTTGAACCGGGCCTCCTCTTATCCAATTCTCTTTGTATGTCATCCTCGTTTAGGGATAGGCCTGGAGGACAGCCATCAACAATTACACCTATACAAGGACCGTGACTTTCACCGAAACTCGTAATTACGAATGCTTTACCTATCGAGTTACCGTTCAATTATTTCCCCTCCAACCGAAGACAGATCTCTAAGGAAATTTGGGTACGATTTATTAATACATTCGGCTCCATGCACAATAGTGGCTCCCTCAGCTCTTAGTCCAGCAACGATGCATGCCATGGCGATTCTATGATCGCCGTGAGAATTAACTTCTGCGCCACGAATTTTCTCATCTCCAAAAATGACGAATGAATCATCAACTAAACTCATCTTTACGCCCATCTTTGAAAGTTCATCCATTAATGAGACTATTCTATTCGATTCCTTGTACCTTAGCCTAGTGACACCTCTAATCCTTGACTTCCCACGAATGAATGATGATAGGACAACAAGTGGTGGAACGAGGTCGGGATGGTCTTCGGCATTAATATCCAACGGTTTTAGCCTCTTCTCAGCACCTAAAATTCTCACATGATCGTCGCCGACCTCAATTTGTACACCTATTTCTTGAAGGATATCGACGATGACTCGGTCCCCCTGTAACGAGTCTTTCCTAAGATTTTCAACTTTGAGATCCGAGCCTGTGATAGCCGCTGCTACAAAAAGAAATGCTGCAGAAGAATAATCCCCTTCAATTTTATGGTTAAAAGGTATATATGTCTGAGGAGCATGAATCTCAAACTTCTCATATTTCCCGTCAGCGTCAACTTTAACTCCATGCTTCTTAAGAATGTCCAATGTCATACTGACATATGGCTTAGATTCTAACGGAGAAGAAATAATTATCTGGGTTTGACCTTTGGCAAGGGGGGTTGCAAAGAGGAGACCCGACACGAATTGCGAGCTTATGTCACCCGGAAGTGATGTTGCTCCCCCTCTGATTCCTCCCCCAAAAACAATTAAGGGTGGATAACCGTCGCCCCGAGCAGAATAGCAAGGAACGCCAAGCCGACTAAGAGCATCCAAAATTGGTTTCATTGGTCTCTTACGTAAACTAGGTCCGCCTGTAAGTATTGAAATCCCGTCCGCCAAGGCGCAGACTGGGGTCAGAAAGCGAATAGTCGACGCCGATTCTCTACAATTTATGACATTTTCAGGCGTGTCGGGTTTAGCTCGACCAATGACGAGGAACCTGTTTTCATGATCATTTGCGATTCTGGCTCCCAACATTTTGCATGCTTCTATTGTGGCTAAAGTGTCCTCACAGATTAGTGGATCTTCAATCGTTGAGAGCCCATCCGAAAGTGATGCTGCTATAAAGGCTCTGTGCGTAAGAGATTTTGATGGCGGGGCTCGCAGTGCCCCCCGGAGGCATTCCGTCTTTTTGACAATAACATCAGCCAAAGTTTTTCACACCGCATGAGCTTTTTCACGATTTATTTTCGACTCAATAATTTTTCCATCATATTTTCTCAAAGCCTCTTTGACGCTGCTTACATTTTCATGTGGAACTACTGCTGCTACAGATGGGCCCTTACCTGACAATCCAGCCGCTATGGCACCTGCCTCTAAAGCGTCTAATGGAATCTTGGGGTCGTATCCAAGCGCAGCAGCGTAAAGGAAACCGTTCACCGTCATAGCGGTCCAATAATCACCTTGCAAGGCTAGTTTGTGGATTGCCTTTACTTGGCTCGCAATTATCTTCATTCTCTTTATATCTGACGTCGCAGTATATGATTTCCTCTCAGGAACATAAACCAAAACGATGTATCCTTCTTCGGGAATGAACTGCCTAAGGATCTTTCTTTCCATGTTATCCGTTATGACGACATTGCCAAAATAGGAAGCGCAAGCATCATCGAAGGCTCCTGTTACTGTAACGCCGGCTTCAATTGCGGCGTCGACGCCTAGACCAATAACCTCAAGATCGCTAATGTCTTCATTAAGAGCGTCAAGGACAGCAAGCGCAACTGCGTTTGCAGCCGCACTACTACTCTTCAATCCGCGTGCTACTGGAATGTTTGATCTGGTTTCCACATAAGCCCCGTATTCCTCCTCTAGGTTGAAGTGTCTCAGCACTCGGCTAACGGTCTTCTGAATGAGAATAATGCTTTCGTTAGGATCAGAGAGGATGCGTCCTTCTATCTTTCCAGGCTCATTGGTCAATCTTACTGAGGCCTCCGTTTGTAGGTCGATGCCTAGAGCTGCTCCGAGACCGCATGAGATGGCATTAACAATTGTTACCGCGCCATATGCAACTGCTCTTCCCCGAGGAGTCATCTATTTATCCCGCCTTTTTCCAATTGTAACATTCTCCTCTTGGCAACCTTGAGCATTAGATCTATTGGAGCCTTGATGCCTGTCCATATTTCGAATGATGCTGCTCCTTGATGGACAAGCATAGACAATCCGTCGATAGTCTTGGCTCCGGCTAGCTTAGCATCTCTAAGCAACCTTGTCTCAATAGGCTCATAGACAAGGTCGAATACGACCAGGTTGCGTCTCAGCAGATTTGGGGGAACTGGTGTTTCAGTATCGGAATTCATGCCTATGGAAGTCGCATTTATCAAAATGTCAGAGTCAGATAACATAGCTTCCAGATTCTCCTTATTCAGTTCAAAGGCTAAAACCTCCGAGGCGACCCCGCTGTTCATTAAGTTCCCGGCAAGCATCTCAGCTTTTTTAACTGTTCTGTTAAGTATAACAATTTTTTTTGCCACTTTGGCCAAGGTGAATGAAATCGACCGTGAAGCTCCGCCAGCCCCCAAAATTAGGATTCTTTTACCGAAAGGATCCACGTTATTGTATTTCATCGCCATAAGCGCGCCTGCACCATCAGTTGTATATCCTATTAGCTTTCCGTTATCATTGAGGATCGTGTTGACAGAGCAGGCGGTCTTCGCCGACTCATCCAGCTCATCCAAGTATCGAATAACATCGATCTTATGAGGCATAGTCACGTTTATACCATGTATACCTAAACCCTTTATGCCGATAATAGCTTTTCCTAGATCTTCACTTTTAACACGAAAAACTACGTAGACATAGTCCAATCCAAGATGCTCAAACGCTGCGTTATGAATAAAAGGGCTGAGACTATGCTCTACTGGATCACCTATCAAAGCGCATACTCTGGTTTTTCCAGAAATAATCATTCAAGAACACCTAGCTTGGCATACAGATTTCTGATCTCAACGATATCGATCTGGCCTGGTGCGGTCTCTAAACCTACTTGTAACGAAGCATAGGTGAAAAGGGCTCCATAAATTGGTGATAGTAGTCGAGAGACGATCCCCTTTCTACCCATTGCGAAACACACGATCTTAAACTTTCTACTAAATTTCTTCGTCAAATCTAAACATCTAATATTATCCGATAGATTATTTGCGGTTGTTATCAATTTGCAAACGTCAGCTCCTGCTTCGATTTGCGATCTCAGAATCTCCTCCATCTCATTCTCTTCCGGAGTTCTTTCATAGTCATGGTGAGAGATTATGCAGGCCGCACCAGCATCTTTAATTTTTTGAACTGCGTCATGAATGTTTTCCGATGTCAGATCGACATCTACATACTGAAACCCTATCTGGGCAGCTGTGATCAGGGTTCCGATTCTATAATTTTCATCTTGGTACTTCCATCCTCCTTGCGTATGTTGTCTATTTGTCGCTATTAGCGGGATATTTGCCTGTTTTACAATTTCTTCTAATGTTTTTAGAGAGAAAGCCTCTTCCATATTCATGAAGTCTAAACGAACCTCTACCAAGTCTGCTCCTAAACGTTCAGCCTTCCTAATCATATAACCTAAGTCTTTAAGATTGCTTGCGGGAATAGAAACGCAGACCCGGGGGATCACCTTTCGATCACTCTCTCTTCCTTCACAAGTGTCCCGAAGTGTCTCCCTCCCTCTTCCAGATGTACCAGAACTTTTTCTCCTTCCTTGATTTCTCTGACTGATCTGCTACCATCTTCTGTAACAAGCCTTATGGTTTCAGCGTCCTGTAATATCACCTTGATTCTCCTACCCTCACATTCTGCATCAACAAGCAGTAACGGTCTCCATTCAATCTTGACGCGGCAGATGTTCGTTACTCTAGTTTTCCCCTCACGGTCGACTATTAGAACTTCATCCCCAGCCCTTAATTCTGAGAGATACTTAGTCTTTCCTCCTGGAACCAGAACATAGAGGGCGATAGATCCTGCGTTCACTCTGAACGGGCGAGGGGCAACAAATTGAGTTTCATGAACTTCAGCCTCCACCAAGAAGAAGCCGGAAGATTGGCATCCTAATAAAAGTCCTTCACCCGCTTTCATAATGTCGCAAGTGTCTATACATACCCTTGCGCCGGATCCGAGCGGTTTCGTCTCTACTACTTTAGCTTGCTGAAGTAATATCCTCTCTCCCTTTTCAATCTCCTCTGCCCTTGTCTTAACGTTCTTTACGATCCCATTGATTTCATATATCTCCTTAACGTTATGACTATTTGTTACAATTCCATCCGCACCAATCTCCAATGTTTCAAGAATAAGCTTTGCCTCATGTATGTTAGAGACGGTCGCCAGAAGTAATGTTTTATCATGGATCTCCGCTATCAGGTTCTCTAATGGAATAACTTTCCAGTCTGGGCATTCGATCACTACATAATCGGCGTGAGCATGTGCCGCTTCAATAACTTTCTTTTCGTCAGCCTTTGACTTGACAATAACCTCCATACAGGCTTTTTTACCCTTCATCTTAGTCTCCCTTAGAGATTCAAGATCTCCTACAAGTTTAATGTCGGAATTATCCGAAGGGCTGACAATAATCTTTCCACTCAAATCTCTGACCAACTGAGTGTCTCCGGAATCGACAACAAAAGCAGAGACCAAGCTGGCGGTCTTCTTGATTAACTCTATCTTTTCGTCCTTATTAAGGGATGGGTCAACTCTCACCCAAAATTCTCTCAATATTCGCTAACCTCCTTTCTATGATGTGTTTACCCATCTTTTTAGGATTACCCCAAAAATGAAAATTATGTTTCGACTTAATACGCGAAAAGATGATGGCAAATCTTAGGCTGGGGACTGTCCGTTAAAGAAGCGCATCCTAGACCCCTTGCTCCACATCAATAGGTCGGCACTTTGCCTTCTAGAACATTGTAAAATATATAAGTTATAAGTCTTGTTTAATCTAAAAATCAGTGCATTGCTTATTGTAAATTTCTGACTTGAGATGATTAAGCTAAACTTTTTATCTTTAAACAGGATCATAATTCGCATGTAAATAGTAGTGGTTAATAAAAGAGTGTTTGGGTGTCATGCCGTGACAGAGATTGGCAAAAGAATAAGGCTTGACCGCATAATGAACAGGGATACGAAAAGAACAGTAATAATACCAATGGATCATGGGTTGACGGTTGGTCCGATTAAGGGATTAGAGGATATGCGAACAACGGTTAATCAGGTCGCGGAAGGTGGAGCAAACGCTGTCCTCCTCCACAAGGGGATCATAAGGGCCGGCTATAGAGGTTATGGTAAAGACATAGGTCTCATACTTCACCTTTCGGGGAGTAGTGCGCTTGGACCTGACCCAAATAATAAGGTGCTCGTAGCAGATGTGATCGAAGCAATAAAATTGGGTGCTGACGCGGTCTCTGTACACATCAACGTCGGCTCCAATACTGAGCCGGAGCAATTGAAGACATTGGGCAAGGTTGCTAAAATATGCGAAGATTGGGGGATGCCATTGTTAGCGATGATGTATCCAAGGGGCGAGAAAATCAAGAATGAATTTGACGTTGATGTTGTGAAGCACGCGGCTAGAATAGGTGCCGAGCTTGGAGCGGACATAGTAAAGACTAATTACACTGGAAACCCGGAAACGTTCCGAGAAGTCGTGAAAGGATGCCCGGTTCCAGTTGTCATGGCTGGAGGACCTAAGACGAAGACTGACGAAGAGTTCTGCCAAATGGTATACGACTGTATAAGGGCTGGAGGGGCTGGTGTAGCCGCCGGAAGAAACGTTTTCCAACATGAAAAACCAGCGAATATGGTTCGAGTTCTATGCGGAATTGTGCATGAAGGCTTAGATGTCAAAAACGCCCTTGAAAAATACATGAAATAGCGCCATATTGATAGAAAAGTATTTATTAGTAATTATCAGCGATTATCTCTTCGAGTGATATGAAGTGAGGGGTCAAATTCACAGTGGGCGGTCGTCTTCATCTCTCTATTATCTGAAGAAATGCTAAGCTATGGAAGGGGAAGACCGCTACCAAACACTGAACCTGTGGTTTCCTGCCTTTTGCTCAGTCTGATGGTAATGGTGCCCAAGAAATCAAGAAAAGTAAAAAACAGAAATGGAGATGAAAATTTTGAATAAAGTTAAATTTGCCATTCCAAAAGGCCACTTAGCAGAAGCAACATTAGAAACTCTAAGGAGAGCTGGATACATAGTCTCCGATATAGAGAACACTTATCGTCCCGCAATAAATGATCCTTCAATAGAGTTAAAAATTCTCAGACCTCAAGAGATCCCAGTTTTTGTCGGGGAAGGGCTCCAAGACATTGGAATTACCGGTCTTGATTGGTTGAAGGAGACAAAAGCAGATGTCGAGATTCTACTGGATCTAGAGTACTCTAGAGTGAAAATTGTTCTGGCAGTTCCCAAATACTGGGAAGACATAAACTCTTTGTCAGATCTCTTGAAAGAATTCTATAATGAAAGAAGAGTCTTGAGAATATCCACCGAATATCTAAACCTTTCAGCTGATTATATCAAGGAGAACCTAGTGTACAAAGAACTTTACGGTGATGCCGACCCGTTATTGGTGACTCCATGGTGGAGAAAGGGCAATAACGATGCAGTCGCCCTCTTTCTATCATTTGGAGCGACTGAAGCTAAACCACCGGATAACGCCGATGCCATTGTTGATGTCATGGAGACGGGAACGACTCTTGAGAAGAATGACCTGAAGCCACTCGATACTATTCTCGAGTCTTCGGCAATCCTTATCGCAAACAGAGAGTCATTGAAGGATCCTATCAAGGGAGAGAAAATATGCGACATATTAACGCTTCTCAAGGGAGTTGTGGACGGAAGAAAAAAGCTGCACATCTTCGTTAATGTGAATGAAAAGAATTTAGAAGAGTTGCTGAAGAAATTGCCTGCTCTCAAACGCCCTACCATCGCGCCTCTTTCTGAGAAGGGATGGTACTCTGTTAACACAGTGATCGAGAAAGAAAAATTCTTGCAGCTATTGCCAGTGATCAGGAAGCTGGCTCAGGGCTTAGTGGTCTACGAACCCAGGCAAGTTTTGCCGCTTGACGAGATCTCTAAGAGGTCGGATTGAATTGGACGCATTGCAATTAAGTGTGCAACGAATCTCAAGCGCGTATACAAAGATTATGGCGCAGAGATGGCCTAAAGCTAAGTTTGGAGATTTTGAGGCAGCCGATTATGTAAGGCGAATAATAGAAGATGTGAGGATGCGTGGTGATAAGGCTCTCTTAGAATATACTGCAAAATTCGACAATGTGGAGCTTCCGCGGAGTTCAATTAAGGTGGAACGCTCAGATGTAGAAAAAGCATATTCAAATATCAGCGGTGAGCTGGTCAGAGCGATAGAGTTTGCGAAGAAACGCATTGAGCGATTTCAGAATGAGATATTAGCTAGGCTTAACTTTGAATATTTAGATCAAGGCACAAGGATTAGGAGCTGCCTTAGACCTATTCAAAGAGTAGGTTGCTACATCCCTGGTGGACAAGCTGCATATCCAAGTAGTGTTGTGATGACGGTTGCTCCAGCCAAAATTGCAGGAGTAAACGATATAATATTATGTTCACCTCCAAGAAAGAACGGTGAGATTGATCCGGCAATCCTGGTTGCAGCAGACATCTGCGGCTCAACTGAAATTTATAGGGTCGGAGGTGTTGCGGCGATCGCTGCCATGGCTTATGGAACAGAGACTATCAGGCCAGTCGAGAAAATAGTTGGCCCAGGCGGCAAATATGTAACCTTGGCAAAAATGCTAGTGTCGAAGGATGTTCCAATCGATTTTCCAGCAGGGCCAAGTGAGATCGTCATTTATGCAGATGAGACTGCTGACGCAAAGATCGTGGCTTCAGATATGATATCTCAGGTCGAACATTCGGATGGTATAGCCATTTTGGTTACTATTTCCAGAAGATTTGCCGAATCCGTTGCGGAAGAGATTAACAGTCTAATATTATCATTGAAGGGGGACTTCGAAACTATTTATCAGAATCTTTCGAAGAATTGTATGTTATTGGTAGGCGACAGCGTTGATGAAGCTGTTAGGTTCATAAATGATTTTGCGCCAGAACATCTAGAGCTGATGACAGAGGATGCTTGGAGTTTATCAGAAAAAATAAGATCTTCAGGTCTAGTCACGATTGGAAAATACACACCTGTTGCTGCCACCGATTACTGCTTAGGAACAAATCATATTCTGCCTACAGGCGGTTTTAGCCGCGTCTATTCAGGCTTGTCCATCCTAAACTTTATGAGGCATCTTACAATTATCGAGGCAAATAAGGAAACTTTATTGAAGTGTCTAGAGAATGTAAGAGTTCTTGCTGAGGCCGAAGGTTTAATAAACCATGCTTTAGCCATCTCTAGGAGATTTGACATTGACTGAGAGGAAACCAGGAATAATCGAAGACATAATCGAAGAATGCAAATTTTTGGAGAGCTACGATTTAGGAGAAAGCGTTGAAATATTAGCTAGAAGATTGAACAAAAGTCCGCGAGATATACTGAAACTAAACTCAAATGAAAACCTCTTTGTCCCATTGGATTTTCTGCGGCATATCCTGCATGAGGTTGCCGAGGAAGTTGATCCGAGAGTATATCCGAGAAGTGAGATAGAAGAGATTAGGGAAGTCTTAGGACGCAACCTAAAAGTTCCACCTGAATGTATAGTTATAGGCGCTGGAAGCGATCAACTTATCGACCTTATAATGAGAATGAGTGTAAGATGCGGGGAGGAGATACTCTCAATCTCTCCTACATTCTCAATGTATAAGGTCTTCTCATCAATACTGAGGGCTAATTATAAATCAGTTAGTCTTAAAGACGATTTTTCGCTGGATGTAGAAAAGATATTCGCATCCTTCACGCCGAAGACTAAACTGTTAATACTTTGCTCGCCCAACAATCCCACAGCCAACAAATTCAGACTTGAAGATATCGATTTTCTAGCCGAGAATTTTGAAGGATTGACCATTATAGACGAAGCATACGTAGATTTCTCTGATGGTTCTGCGCTCAGTCTACTTAAAAATAATGAAAGAATAATTATTCTTAGGAGCTTCTCCAAAGTCTTCGGTATAGCAGGGTTAAGGTTGGGATACGCTGTCGCATCTCCTAGATTGGCAGAAGTTATGATAAGAAAGTTTCAGACACCGTTTCCAGTCGCCTCTGTGGCTGTTAAGACTTGTCTCAGGATCTTAAACAGAATTGATGTCATAGAAAACGCTGTCAAAAAAGTAAAGATTGAAAGACGTAGGATAACAGAAGGCCTTAATAAGATCGAAGGAGTCCAGGCGTTCAATTCAGAAACGAATTTTGTTCTCTATAGAACCGGAAAGAGCTCCTCGAAAGTTTACAGAGATCTTCTTAAGAGAGGTATAATTGTAAGAGAAATGGGACGCGTATTAAGCTTTCAGAACTGTCTAAGGGTTACTGTTCCCCCCTCGCCAATGAGCGACTATTTCCTATCATCCATGGAAGAGGTTATGCAACAAGATGATAATGAATGAATATGTTGCTTTTGAAGGAGATAGTGGGACATTATACATTAAAGAAGACAGAATCGAAGATCTAAAAAAGATAGGGGCAGCCATATTCGATTGTGACGGCGTTCTTTTGGATGTGAGAGGCTCATATAATAGAGCCATTTCCACTAGTTTCGCCTTTATCTTCCAGAGCTTGACTGGGTCAAGCATACCAGCAGATCTAATCACTGATGAAATCATCTACTGCTTCAGAAGAACCGGCGGCTTCAATAACGACTGGGACACCGTATACGGTATAATTATGTTCTTTCTATGCAATCTACCAAGTACTATCAAAAGCAGTCTTAAAGAATGCCTAAGCAATATTGAACTAAAAAAGGATCCTTATGAAAGATTATCGCTTGCTGCAAGCATGATGAAGGGAAGAGGGAGATTAGATATGTCATTTTTCAAAAAAATGCTGCGCGAGATCAAAGATTTTACAGATCTGTTAGACTATACAGGTGTTCGCGCTGTTGATGCAGCACTGCAAAAAATAACTGATTCATCTGAAGATCTCGACTTCATAACTCTTGTAAAAACCTTCTTGAATCACCCGTCAGGCGTAAGGGAGGGCATAATCTCAAGGGTATTTGAGGAATTCTTCTGTGGAGGTGAATTATTTCGAGAAACCTATGGTGCTGAACCAAAATTCAATAAGGGTCATGGCATGATCAATAATGAAAAGTCCATAATAGAAATGAAGACTTTAAACTGGCTTGAGACCACATTCGGCAAGGAGAATCTCGGTATAGCTTCAGGAAGTAGGCTGAAGCCGGCGAAATATGCTTTGGGAAGCATCCTAGAAAAATTCAATCCAAAAGCAACAATCTTCCTTGATGATATTGAGATGATGGAGGACAAAATTAGGGTTGGAGCTGACTTCAAAGTTGACCTTAAGAAGCCAAACCCTTTTCCATTACTTAAGGCCTCCGAAGCCTTCGGATCCAATGTAATAGTCCTGTATGTTGGAGACTCAATGGAGGATGCGTTGATGGTGAGGAGAGCAAATGAAGTTAGCAACCGTTTCTACTTTGCAGGCGTATACAAGTATTCTGGGGTGGAGAGAGCCGCCCTAAACAGTTTCCTTGAAACGAAATGTGAAATCGTAATGCCGTCCGTTAATGAATTACCAGTTGTGTACCAAATATTGAGTGAGGGAAAATCATGAGAGTCGGCGAAACGTCTAGGAGGACCAAAGAAACCGAGGTCTCCGTGAAGGTCAACTTGGATGGAACGGGCAACGCCAAGGTCAAAACAGGATACGGTTTTCTTGATCATATGCTCTCCATATTTGCAATGCATAGTCTAATTGATCTAGAGGTAATAGCTTCTGGGGACTTAATTCACCATGTGGTTGAAGATGTTGCCATATGCCTAGGTGAGGCCATACTGAAGGCTCTAGGCGCAGCGGAGGGAATAAAGAGATTTGGTCACGCTATTGTGCCTATGGACTGTTCATTAGCAGTTGCAGCCGTAGACTTGGCGAAAAGACCATATTGTAAGATAGAGATGAAAATGAGAGGCAAAAAGATAGAGGATATGCCTTGCGAGAATATACAGCATTTTCTAGAAACGCTTGCCTCCGCGATGCGCGCAAATGTTCACCTCATCGTGCACTATGGCTCTAATGATCACCACAAGGTTGAAGCCTCCTTCAAAGCGCTTGCCTTATCGCTTAGGGAAGCCGCATCCATAGATTCAAGAAGAATTGGAGTGCCAAGTTCTAAGGGGGTACTTTAGAAATCCCAAAAGTTGCAATAATCGACTATGGAATAGGCAATCTTTTCAGTATTTCATGTGCTCTAATTAGGGCAGGTATTGAGCCTAAGATTATTTCAAGCGAAATTATGAGCCTAAATGACGCAGATGCTATTATATTGCCAGGTGTGGGAAACTTTAGGAAGGCCTCTCGTAGCCTAGAGGCGCAACAAACTGTCATAATGGAGGCTATCTCGTCTGGTGTTCCGGTATTTGGGATATGTCTTGGTATGCAACTTTTTTTCGAAGAGAGCGAGGAGAGTGAGGGGAGAGGATTAGGCATTTTCGAAGGGAAGGTTGTGAGGCTGCCTAATTATGTGAAGAGGCCTCATATGGGATGGAATACGCTTCTGATATCTCAGCCGGACGGAATTCTATCCGGGATAGATGAAAATGATTACTTTTATTTCGTTCACAGCTACTATGTGAATCCTAGATCTAGGGAGATTGTAATTGCAGAAACGGAGCATGGTGTTAGATTTGCCTCTGTGATAAGGAGAAAGAACATCATAGGAGTGCAGTTTCATCCGGAAAAATCTGGCAGGCCAGGTAAACGTGTTATTCAGAATTTTGCGCGCATAATAAAAAGATAGAGGGAATGGTGGGGGATAATGGATATTATCCCGGCTGTGGACATTATGGATTCCAGAATTGTCAGGCTTGAGAGAGGAGACATTAAACTCATCAGATTCTATGAAATGTTGGGTGACCCTGTCTCTCTTGCAAAGAGGTGGGAAAGCGAGGGAGCTCGCATTATACATGTTGTAGATCTGGACGCCGCGCTGGGAAGGGGAAATAACCTCAAAATCATCGAGCAGATAATTAACCGAGTGAAGATTCCGATTCAGTTAGGAGGTGGTATACGAACAGAGGCATACGCTGAAATGCTGCTCAGGAAAGGTGTATATAGGATTATTTTGGGCTCACTTGCATTTGAGCAGCCGCACGCTGCAAAAAGTCTTCTTCAAAGATTTGGAGACGAACGTGTAATAGTATCACTGGACTATTCAGGTCAACAGGTTATGGTAAAAGGATGGCAATCATCAACTGGAATTAAATTAACTCATGCTATAAAAATGTTTAAAGAAATCGGTTTTAAGACCTTTTTTATAACATCTATTGATCGTGACGGCACAGTAGCGGGGCCGGATGTAAAAACTCTGAGCAGAATTTGTCGATTCGGCGTGAAAGTAATAGCTGCAGGCGGAGTAAGGAGCTTAGACGATATAATTGCATTAAAGCGTTTAGGCGTGTACGGAGTTGTTATTGGGAGAGCCCTCTATGATGGTCTAATCACTTTAAGTAAAGCCTTAAGTGTCGCAGAGGAATGATAAAATTTTGGGGTCTGCTCATTTATGGGTCTAGCGAAGAGAATAATACCATGCCTAGACGTTGATCATGGTAGAGTTGTCAAGGGAATTAACTTTATGAACCTAAGGGACGCTGGTGATCCTGTAGAGTTGGGCAAGCGATACAGCGATGATGGCGCCGATGAACTCGTTTTTCTAGATGTATCTGCGTCTATCGAGGATAGAAAAATATTGATTAATGTTGTAAGATCAGTTGCCGCAGAGATAGATATTCCATTCACGGTTGGTGGCGGGATTAGAAGCGTTGATGACGCTCGCTCAATTCTCTGTAACGGTGCGGACAAAGTTGCCGTTAACACTGCAGCAGTCCAGAATCCAAAACTAATAAGTGAGCTTGCAGAAACCTTCGGAACACAATGCGTTGTCGTTGCTATTGATGCAAAAAGAGATTATACGCTGCAAGAAGGCAAAATAATTGTGGAAACTGGTGACGGGGCCTGTTGGTATGAGGTATACATCTATGATGGGAGAAGGGCTACTGGAATAGACGCACTTCGATGGGCGATGGAAGTTGCAGATCTTGGCGCTGGAGAGATTCTTGTGACATCAATGGACCGGGATGGCACGGAGGATGGATATGATCTTGATCTCACAAGAAGAATCGCCGAAAGCGTAGAAATCCCCGTAATAGCAAGCGGCGGCGCTGGAAATCCAAGACATTTCCTAGAAGCGTTAACAATTGGAAAAGCTGATGCCGCATTAGCGGCATCGGTCTTCCATTACGACAAATATCCAGTCCGCGTTGTAAAACGGTTTCTAGCCGAGAATGGGGTGAACGTTAGGCTTTGAATGAAACCAAAGAGATTTTGGATCTGGATGATATAGACTTTAAGAAAGGAGGGGGTCTAGTTCCAGTTGTTGTACAGGATACCAAAACCCTCAAGGTCTTATCACTTGCATATGCGAACCGTGAAGCTTTAGAGAAGACGATTAAGACCGGGTATGCACACTTCTTTAGACGCTCGCTTGGTAGAGTAATGAAGAAGGGAGAAACATCTGGGCATGTTATGAGAGTTAAGGAAATACTAATCGATTGCGATCGGGATGCCATACTATATCTCGTTGAGCCGTCTGGCCCGGCATGCCACCTGGGTGAGGAGACGTGCTTCCATAATTTGCTTAAGCATAATGAGAAGATAGGAGTCTGATAATGAGAAAGACGGTAATGATCCCTGTAGGCTGATACTCTATTCTATAAGACGCAATATATCCTCCTGAATATATTTTATGAATTCATCAACTGTGCTCTTACTAAAGAGTGTTACTACACAGTTCCTAGTTATGCCAACTACGATCCCCCGTTTCTGGACCTCAAAAACGACGTACCAGATCCTTCCATGCTTCAAATATTCATGGTATAATTCTGTATCAGCTATGTCTGATCCTGCAAGACAGAGCTTTTGGACACCTGGAATGTCAACTTCATCGAACCATATGAGCTTCGTCGCGGCTGGATTGGATTCATGGAGCACCTTCAGCGTTTCATGAGTAATCCTGGATTCTACAATGGCTCCGATCTTTATGAAGAGTATTTTACTAAGCTTATTTGCTACGGCTCCCGTGAGAAGTTTCTTGATGCCACGTGCAACTGAGGGTGCTAATATGATAAGGAATAATCTGTTGCCGAAGGGTTTTATCCAGAAAGGCGCTTCCTCAGTAACCGGCGTCTCTATCGGCTCTCTCCGAAAGAATCTAGTTCCAACAAAGTCTTGCGTGAAGACACCGGATAATAGGTCTCCTTGAAGTTTGAGATCAAGTATTTCTGTCCTCAAGTTTATTTGATGACCTGTTTCCGTGTGATATGGTTCCTCCTCACGGAAGTTTTTGAGTTTTTGAGCGATGAATACTAGGTCAACCTTTTCCTTGATTTCAAAGATTTTTGCTGGTAAAACCATGCTGGAATCCCGCCGAAAAGATTGTTTTAATTCACTTAATTATTTTTCGTTGATAAAAGATTAAATCCAATCTTGGCTTAGTTATGCACGTGTTGAAGGGTAATGCCGCTGGGGGAGAAGAGACGCATGGAGAGCTGCACTTTTAATAGGGCTAAACTGTTGGTTAGAAAGCTAGTGGCTGAGAAAGGTTTTCCAGACGATCGATCCGCGCTTGCGCAGAAGTTGCTATGGGCATTCGTTGAGCTCGGGGAGGCAGCAGACGCGTATAAGAAGGGTGAGGCATGGGAAGTTGTGAGCGAGGAGTTAATAGATGTTATTTTTTATATACTGGACTTTATAGGGATCGTAGAGAAGACTGAAGGTGTTGAAATCGACGTCGATAGGCTCTTCATAAAGAAATGGATGAAGAACATGGAAAGGCCTGAAAGATACGGTCAAAAAAGGGATCTGCCCATAGAATAGTACTTTTCTCCTTTCTATGTGAGCCCGGCTAACTTCAATACAACCATCAAATTTTCCTCATCACTTCTCCTGTAATCCTTAGGTGTCTCCATTATTATGGGAAGACGGGAAAATTCGCTTAGTATAATACTCCTGAATCCCTCCTCCCCTATCATGCCTAGACCTATATGTTCATGTCGGTCAATTTTCGAGCCTAATCCGCCTGCAGAATCGTTAAGGTGAACTAGCTTTATTTTCTCAAAGCCGAGGGTATGTGAGATTTCACTTATAGTCTTCGCGACGGCATCTTTAGATCTCAGATCATATCCGGCCGCAAAACCATGTGAGGTATCGAAACAGACTCCGACGTATTCAGGGTGATTAAGGTTATCAATTATCCTATTTATTTCTTCAAATCTGCTCCCGATGCTATTCCTTGTACCTGCAGTGTTCTCCAGCAACAAAGTTACTCCGCATTCACCATGCTCAAACGCCTCATTTATACCTCTAACTATTCTATCAAACCCTATTTTGGATCCAAAACCTAAATGGCTCCCCAAATGCGTAACTAAGTAAGGGATTTCGAGTCTTCTACATCTTTCAAGCTCATCTTTCAGGGTCTTAATTGATTTTGAATGGACATCGTTTCTTGGAGATGCTAGATTGGAGAGATAAGGCATATGGCTGAAGATGGGGTTCAGCCCATATGTTTGAACTTGATCAATGAATGATCTTACTTCCTCATCTGTTAACTTTTTAGCCCTCCACGATCTTGGATTCCTAGTGAAGATCTGAAAGGTATTGCATCCAATATCCGCGGCTCGCTTCGCCGCAAGGGCGATGTTTCCATAAATGGATATATGAAATCCAATCTTGAGCATGCAATTTCACTATAATTATTTCCAAATTAATTATTCTATTCATTATTGAATACAAATTCAATGGTATCGATAGCTGCAAGGGATGTGAATGCATGAAGAAGATAAAATTTGGACTAAGAGTTCCAAGTTTTCCCGTTGATGGAAGTTCAGGAAAGATATTCATAGATCAGATTTCAGTGTTCATCAGTGATGTTGAGGGCTTCTTTGACTCTGCGTGGATTGACGATCATTTTGTTCCTTGGGCGGAATCAGTTCCAAGAAGCACCCCGAATCTTGAATGTTTTACCACAATTAGCTTTCTTTCCGGAGTTTTCAGAAAACTTGAATTCGGCACTCTTGTGCTCTGCGTCTCATATAGGCATCCCTCAATCGTCGCTAAGATGGGGGCAACACTCCATTCTTTGACTGGTGGCAGGTTCATTCTAGGCCTTGGCGCCGGGTGGAAGCAAGATGAATATCTTTCTTTCGGCTTTGAGTTTCCACCCCCAAAAGTGAGAATTAAGCAGCTTGAAGAGGCGGCCCAAATAATAAGGAGACTGTGGACTGAAGATGTTGTTTCCTTCAGAGGTGATTATTACCATCTTGAGGAGGCGGTCTGCTCTCCAAAACCTGTCCCTCCGCCTCCTATAATGATTGGTGGAGGAGGAGAAAAATTGACCTTAAGGGTTGTTGCGCGTAATGCTGATTGGTGGAATATACCTAATGCGTCAATTGAAACTTATAGGCATAAATCAGGTGTTCTTGAGAGGTACTGCTTGGAATGTGGAAGAGATCCTTCTTCAATCGTCAAGACCCTTGCAAGTATAGTTGCCATTCGACCAGATGAAAATGATGCTTTGGTCTTGGCTTCTAAATGCCCTTTGATAAATATGGATTACAGGGACAATTATATTATCGGTGATGTATCAAAAATCATTGAAAGGATTGATAGATACGTAGGGTTAGGTGTTCAGCATTTCATTTTGCGTTTTATAGACTTCCCAGGAACTGAGGGGGCAAGGCTATTCGCTGAGGAGGTTATGCCATCCTTCTCCTAAAACAGATCCTATTATTATTTCTGGCAGGTTATGGTTTGTCTCCTCTATATTCCTCTAGGATTTTCTGCTTTATCTTTGATGAGCTGACAAGATCTTTCTCTTCAAATCGACCAATTCTTACGACTTCGAATTTAATTTTCCCTTCACTTGCAATCTTTTTCAATTTTTCCTCGAGTTTTTCTTCGTCGTAGCCTACTGCTATGATGTCCGGCTTGACCATTTCTATTATCTTTGCCATGTCTACCTCCTCATAGCCTAGTACGGCCTCGTCAACGACCTTCAAGGATTCTACAAGCGCCCTTCTCTGTTCTTCTGGGATTATAGGTTTTTTACCCTTAGACTTCTCTACGGTCCTATCCCGTGATACCACTACGATAAGCCTAGCGCCTTCCCCACCTACCTTCTTGGCGTTCGTTAGATAGTACACGTGACCATAATGGAGGAGATCAAAGGTTCCTGCGGCAAGCACAATTTTTCCCTTTTTCGCCATTTCCATCCTTATCACGCTACCATGAGAATTCTGCGAGGCCGATCATCCTCAAGGCATCCAATAGCCCCTCACAGTATGAGACGGAAGCCAAACTTACTTCAAACCTTTCACATTTATAGTAGTACTTTGCATCCTCAAGATATCTTCTAGCCTCTTCAAATACATTTCTTATCCTAGCCTCTTCTATAGGCTGAGGAACGTTAACAAGTTTTATCTCTTTCAGGACTTTTTCGGTTTTTTCAATGTATTTTGAGGTCAAATCTTTAAGTCTCATCCAATCCTCTCCTTAATGGATTCAGGTGCATCTGCGAATCTCATTAAGGCCTCTGCCTCCATAAAATGGAGCTTATCCGCGATGAAGATTAGAGTGTATGGTGGTGGACCGAAGTTCATGGTTAGAAGTTCGCTGATCCTTCCCGCCTTCATGAGGGCATCCTTTGACCCAGCCCTAGCAATTACCACGGCAATGGCATCCATATTAATTATGCCCTTACGTTTTCTTTCTTCAACAGTCAAAAGCATCTTAAACGCTTCGTCTATGCTCAAGTACCTTTGCTTCTCCACGTCTATGTCGAGAAAGCATAGTGTGTGAAGGTTTCTAGCCTTATTTTCCGAGATCACCTCATATGGGGTCTCGGATATTATCCCTTGCTCACTGAATGGGATGGTGACGGTCCTGCCGAAGCGATAGTTTTGTAGGCCTGAAAGCCCGATAGCCGCTGAGATTATGGATACGCCGTGTATCACCCTTGTCTTTATTCCTCTTTTTTCAGCCTCAATCCTTAGCGCAACATGCGTTGTCGCAATCAGCGGGTCCCCAGGAACCAGGAGAGCAACATTTGCTCTTCCTGCTTTTGAAAGTATGCATTCTCCGTTCTCATCTTCTAAAGTCTTTCTTGAAACCACAGTGACCCTCTTGCCGATAATGCGTTCAAGATTCTTTAATGATATTGAGGGCATAACGCTAGTATAGAACTCTGCGAATACATGATCTGTTTTCCTCAATTCTTCAACTGCACGGAGAGATAAGTCTAGCTCATCGGATAATCCTAAACCTATGAAGATGAGCTCGCCCAACCCTCTGTCACACTCAGATAAGAAAAGGTTATTAGCAATATCTATAAGTTACCTATTCAGCGGTGGAAGTGCGGGCCCGTAGCTTAGCAAGGCAGAGCGGCGGTCCACCCCTAACCTGGGGATGGGTTGAAGCTCTTAAGCCTGACCCGATGTTAGGAGAAACCCGTAAAAATCTTGGGTAGCCCAGGATTTCGGGAAGGTCGAGGGTTCAACTCCCTCCGGGCCCGCCACTTTTTGGACGCCGACCCCCCATGATATCATGGAGGCTGCTGAGTTACGGATCTCGGTCAGGTTGGATGTTTCAAGAGTGTTAGTAGTTCGGTTCCAGCCGATCAGCCTATTGCATACACAGATCAGAATTCAAAGATCGCCCACGAACAATTATTAGAAAAGGCTAGGAAAGGCCGCATTGATGTCTATTTCTTAGGCGATTCCATCACGCGCCGCTGGGGAGCATTGGACTATCCGGATTTCTTGGCTCATTGGAAACAGAACTTTTTTGGTTGGAACGCTGCGAATTTCGGCTGGGGCGGAGACACAACCCAGAACATTCTCTGGCGCCTTGAAAATGGGGAATTGGATAACGTGCATCCTAAGGTCATCGTTTTAATGGCTGGCACAAACAACATCGGTAATATTCCCTACCAAGGAGAGAACGACCCTAGAATCGCAGACGTAACAAGGGGCATAAAGGCTATTCTGAACCTCTGCCGGAAGAAGGCTCCAGAGGCTACGATCATCCTTATGGGCATCACGCCTCGTAACGACAATCCCGACGATCCTACTGGTGTAATGCCAGTGATAAATAAGATTAATGAGAACATAGCCAAACTTGCCGACGGCGAGAAGATTCGATACCTCAACATTAATGACAAGCTTGCGGATAAGGAAGGTAAACTGTACGATGGGATGACTGTTGACAAGCTGCATCTCTCACTTAAAGGCTATCAGGCGTGGGCCGACGCTCTCAGGCCAATCTTAATGGAACTGCTTGGTCCACCAGCCGAGGAAGACCACGCGCCACCCCCGACTGGTGACCCCCGCGCATTGAGTAAACCTACGAAAAGTTAACTGCCGTTTCCATAGCAGAACAGAAAATCCCCTATATTAATCCAACATAATCAACCCGCCGACAAGAAGAATACTCATAATGTGGATTGCGAATATCTATATGACTCTAGATGCTGCTGCAACTAAACCTCAAATGGGACGGTCGCTGGAATTTGAATATACTCATCGATGCTTATGGCTCTTTTAGCTTCTCCTTACGCTTATTTCTGGGTTAACAGCGTATCGAGGCGGGTTACCGTCAAGCACTCTAAGAACCTCCTCCGCTGCGGTAATCGCCATCCTTCTTCTGCATTCCCAGGTGCTTGAAGCCAGATGCGGCGTCAACACTACATTGTCCAGTTCGAGTAGGGGGTCATCTGCTGGTAATGGCTCCCTGTTAAAGACGTCTAGACCTGCTCCAGCTATCCATCCTTCACGTAGAGCTTTGACTAGGGCGCCATGATTGACTATCGGACCCCTTGCGACATTTATTAGGAACGCGGATTTCTTCATTCTGGATAATTCTTCTTCATCTAACAGGTTTCGAGTCTCATCTGTTAACGGGCATGAAATGAATATGATGTCCGATTCCGCGAGTAATGCATCAAGAGATCGATATTCAGCCAGTAATTTATCCTCAATATCACTTTTTCTTACCGTGTCATAGTAGAGTATCCTCATTTTGAATCCTATTGCTCTCTCAGCAATTCTTGTCCCTATTCTCCCCAAGCCTATAATGCCCGCGGTCTTCCCCCAAACGTCTGTCCCCATGAATATTGATGGAGTTCTAGCGGTCCAGCCTTTAGACATCACATAATTGTGCCCTTTACACACGTTCCTCGCTAGAGATAAGAGAAGAGCAAATGCATGGTCAGCGACTGTCTCGTCGAGGACGGGTGTAATGGTGACGTAGACCCCCCTCTCGGATGCCGCCTTGACATCCACATTATCATAGCCGACGCCATAACGGGCGATAATTTTCAGGGATGGTATGCCTTCAATGACTTCCCTAGTGATCTTCTCAACATTTGTAACAACAATCATGCCGTCAGAATTCTGCCCAAATCTGATAAAATCTTCAACAGTTAAGGAATCCGCTGACTTATCTGGAAAGACCACTTCGGCCTGCCGCTCAAGAAGTTTTAAGCCATCCTCATGTATCCTAGCGGTAACAAAGACTTTAAATCTATTCTTCATATTGCATCATCTAGACAACATAATTGTATCTTGGCATAATTAAGCCCTTTCACCTTTCCACTCTACCTATAGCGTAAAATAATTTAATTAACGGCTAAACCATGAGTTTGATGTTGCTAAAATTTCCGATTCTATGACAAATTATAAAAAACATGAGACCATCTCTATTATCCTAGAGGCTGTCATAATTTGGAAGTTATTGTTACAGGCGGATGCGGCTTCATAGGCAGCAACCTTGTTGAGAGACTCGTGAGAGAGGACCACTCAGTTACAGTCATTGATAACTTGCACACAGGGAGTCTGAAGAATATTGAGGGATTGGACGTGAAATTCTATAATGAGCCCTATAGTAGGCTTCGTGAGATCGTTGGCGGCGCGGACGTAATATTCCATCTTGGCATTCCCTCATCATCGCCCATGTATAGGAGGAACCCGCGCTTGGTAGGTGAGGCGATAAATGACGCGATCGAAATATTCGAGTTCGCGAAGGATAAAAAGTGTAAGGTTGTATATGCAAGCAGCAGCAGCATATATAATGGCAATCCAGTTCCATATAGGGAAGATATGCCAATATATGTGACTGATTATTATACGGAATGTAGATACCTCATTGAAAGGTTAGCAAATCTCTATAATACGCTCTTCGGCGTCAAGAGCGTCGGATTGAGACTCTTCAGCATCTATGGACCTAAAGAGGAGTTTAAGGGAACCTACGCAAACATCGTTTCCCAGTTTCTATGGTCGATGAAGAAGGATGAGCCGCCAGTAATCTTCGGTGATGGAACTCAGACCCGTGATTTTACCTATGTCGGCGATGTTGTTGAGGCTTTTCTGCTGGCTTGGAAGAAAGAATTTGAATGTGAGATCTTTAATGTTGGAACTGGAAAGGCGTATAGTTTCAATGAGGTAGTAGAGATCTTGAATAGACTGCTTGGTAAAAACTTGAAACCGATTTACAAGCCGAATCCTATAAAAAATTATGTTGAAAGGACGCTTGCAGATACAACAAAGGCGGAGAAACTCTTGGGTTTCAAAGCAAAAGTGTCCTTGGAGGAAGGGTTGAGATCATTGATTAATGCGTAAACTTGTAGGATGCCGCTACTTCTCTGTTTTAGGTTTCTTGAACGATATCCTCGCAGTCACTATCCTTTCAGTTGTAAAGATCTTGGCTGCAAAATAGAGCAACGCGAAAGTAAACAATGATATGTAAAGTATGCTGCGGAGCATTACGAAATAATCTCCTAGAAAAGCCGCCTTGTACGCGAGTAATGAGTGTGTATAAGGTATGGCGTAAAGGATCATCTGGAACGGCAGTGGAAGAATTTCAATATCGGCAATCATGAGAATGATGCTTGGAATAACAACTATGAAGCTGATAGGAGTTACCATCGTTTGAGCGCTTCTAACGTTCTCAGAAAATGCAGCAATGCATACTGCAAGAGCTAAGGCTGAGACTAAGGTTACGAATACCGTAGCTGCCAGAAAACCATAGGCTATAGGCGAAATAGTGAAGCCGATTTCTTCCAGATTTAAACCTGCCGCTACAACTTGGCCCAGCAATGAACCCGTATAATAATTGACACCGATTATGGATGTGATAGCTCCTGCTATTGCAACAACAACGGATCCTCCAAGTTTTCCTAAGAGTATGCTCATTCTTCCTATTGGTAGGGTGAGAAGCGTCTCGAGGGTTTTTTCCTCCTTTTCGATGGATATAGAGGTTGCAGCCACCGACATGGCTACAAGTAAGAGTAGCATCATTGCCATTGGAAAACCGAGTGATTGCGTCATCAGAATATTCGTGAAGAGCTGAGGTGAGGCTCTAATGACCTTATTCCTGAAGAATACATAGTTTTCTATTAAGATTGGATCAAGTATGTTTTCTGGTTGCATATTAGGAAAAGCTTGCGCAATCATCTGTCTAATAAAGAGGTTTTCATAAACCCTTATAGGTGTTGCAACTACTTCAGACTTAGCGATTTCAGTAACGCTGAAACTCCCAAATATGGAGTAGGCCTCTATGCTCGCCCTAAGGCCTGAGGTAATGTTTTTGCTAAAACCTTCAGGTATTACAATAAGACCAGATATGTTGCCATATGAAAGATTCTTTAATACGACTTCAACGCTTGATCCGTTTACCTCAATAATTGTAGCGTTAAACGCCCTTAGGCTTGACACTAAGCTCTCGGTAACAGGACCTGGATCCTTGTTCAACAGTGCTAATGTTATACCCCTTAATGTTTCTTGAACAGCGGTCTCCATTGCTGTAGTCGAGACATTCATCACACCACCCATCACCAAGAAGGATATGAGCGGCATTAATACGACGCCGACAAGGATCCTAGGATCTCTAAGCATCTCTTTTGTCTCTTTCATCATTAAGTTTGCCAGTCCTCTAACCAATCTTTGTCGCCTCCATGAATGCTTCTTCTAAGTTTCCAGCATTATAAGTGGACTTCACCTGTTCTGGGGTTCCTTCCATAACGATCTTGCCCTCGTTTATGAGAGCAACCCGGTCGCAGAGAAACTCGACTTCTAGCATATTGTGACTTGAAAGGAGAACCGTTAGCCTCTTCTCCACCACATATTCTCTTATTATTCTCCTCACATGGAATGCATGAACGACGTCTAGGCCGCTTGTAGGCTCATCCAAAATTGCCAACTTCGGCTTTGTCATCAGTGCTCTGGCAATGAGCAGACGCCTATTCATACCTTTACTATAAGTCTTTACTTTGTCCTTCAATCTTGAACTGAGCCCAGAGATTTTAGAAGCAGTCTCAACCATCTCTTGTATCTCATCTCTGCTGGAACTGTAAAATTTAGCCATAAACTCAAGGTACTCCCCTCCGGACAAATTCTTGTAGGCGCCAGCATCTTCAGGTAGGTAACTAATAATCTTTCTAACCTCTTGGGCTTCCTTCACTACGTCCAAGCCAAAGATCTTGGCCGAGCCGCTGGAAGGCTTTAGCAAAGTTGCCAAGATGCGTAGAGTTGTAGTCTTTCCCGCACCATTCGGGCCTATCAAACCGTATATCTCACCAGTCTTAACAGCGAAACTTAGACCCTGCACTGCTCTAATTTGCCCAAAGTTCTTGACCAAGTTTTTAACATCGATGGCCTGCTCGTTCGCCATTTATCATCTACTCAACCCATGTGAATTTTTTATCCTTACCTCCTTATTCATATTTAAAATGATTTTGTTAATAGCCAATGCCTTGGTATATTCTTTTTTTTACCGTTGCCCGCCATCTTTTCAGCTATTGTTGTCTCTTCTTAAAGCGGTGTCACCTTCTTATTATTGCTAGCTGTGTGGATTTAAACATGTGATCGCAGGTCTGGAGAGCCTTCTATAAGCAAAAATTTATGGATCCGTCGCTAGCTGATTTCTCGTGGTTAGAGCCTATTGCCTAAAGGTTCCAAAGGAGTTCGGCGAGAATTGCATTTTACTGGCCAAGTATTTAGGGATTTTAAATGCTAGTCTTAAAATTAGAGCGGACAATAACTTTCTTTATGTGCCGCTAATCAGTAAGCCAGATGAATCTCAATTGAAAGATATTGGCAAGCGAATCGAAAATTTTCAGATTCAAACCGAAGACTTCTCAGTTCGGAAGAGACAAAAATGGGAACCCAGCGAGATAGCCGCAGAACACTTACCTCCACATCTTCTTAATAAGTTTCCAAGATCCATCGATTTTATCGGCTCAATAGCTATAGTTGAAATTCCCCCAGAACTTAAGGGTTTCAAGGAGGTGATAGGCGAATCTATCCTCCAGGCAAATAAACATATTCACACGGTTCTGGCAAAGTCAAGTGAAGTTAAAGGTGTACATAGAGTCAGAGATTTAGAGCTAGTCGCAGGGGAACCTAAAACGGAGACGGTTCATCGAGAGAACGGTTGCCTCTACGTTCTCGACGTCAAGACGGTTTACTTCTCACCTAGACTCTCATACGAGCATGGGAGAGTGGCTGAACAAGTTAAGGAGAACGAAGTAGTCATAGACATGTTTGCCGGGATCGGCCCATTCTCCATTCTAATTGCCAAGACTCATCATAATGTCACAGTCTACGCGATAGACATTAATCCAGAGGCAATAAGGTTCCTCGAACGAAACATTTTTCTGAACAGGGTTGTCGGTAAAGTGATGCCACTCCTGGGCGACGCAAGATCTGTCATCAAGGAGAGACTTAGAGGTACAGCGGACAGAGTGATTATGAATCTGCCTGAAAAGGCTAGAGAATATCTTGACTGCGCCATTGAGGCAATAAAACCTGGAGGGGGAGTAATACATTATTATGATTTCGTTAAAGGGAAAAATCCATTGACAAGAGCGGAAGCCAATATTATGGGTGTGCTTAAAAGAAATGGGAAAATTTTACAGGCTAGGGTTGTTAGGGAAGTAGCCCCTTTTAAGTGGCAAATCGTTCTTGATATACTTATAGGCTAATCTGGGCATGATGCGATTATAGTTACTTTTATTATACAATTAGGGTTACGCAATTTCTTCACGAACCTCCGCGAGAGATCAGCAGCCGATTTATCAGCCCATATGGTTAGCGTTCTATCGCATATGTATCCGCTTTTTCTAACCACCATGTCTTGAGGATGTGCGAATGTTAGTCTTGGATCACCTTTTCCAGTAATTATCTCTTTCTCCCCTTCAATCTCCAGAATGATTGTGATTCTGGCATCCGACCTCTTTGCAATCGCCTTGATGTCTGGATTTAGATCTACACAAGCCTTCTCTGATTTGACCGCAACTATACAGTCACCCTTCTCTGTAATCTCAGAGTCTTTCGTAATCTCTAGGGTAGTTCTATGCGTAGACCTGATTAACTTGTGACCATAGGCAATGAAATTTTCGGATTTTTCCATCTATAGCATCTCACAGATATCAATTCACTTTGGAAAAAAATTTAACAGTCAATCTATTTTTCTTATTTTGGTTTGCATAATGGTCTGCGAGCGAATTTTTAGAGCATATGACATTCGCGGGGTATATGGCGTTGAGCTAACCGAGGAAATTGTTGAGAGAATCGGAAGGGCGCTTTCCTCTTATCTGAGTGATGAAGGCAAAACTGTGCTCTTAGGTAGGGATGTTCGCCTCAGCAGTAAACCTTTAAGTGATGCCGTTGCTAGAGGGATGCTTTCAGGTGGTCTAAACGTTGAGGATATTGGCTTGGTGACGACTCCTATCCTCTACTTTTCATCCGTGCACCACAGAAAGAACGCAGGAGTAATGGTTACAGCATCTCATAACCCGCCTGAATGGAATGGTTTGAAAATATGGACTGAAAACGGCTTTGTAACGATGGGTAAAGGAATGGAAGAATTAAAGGAGCTCGTCCTGAATGGTCGATTTGAAATGGCAAGGACACGGGGAAAATTAAAGTTTAACCCAAATGTTCTGAAGGATTACGAGGAGTATGTGGCAGGAAAGATAAGCATAGAGAAGCGTCTAAAAGTTGTTGTGGATCCGGGAAACGGCTCAGCTTCACTCTTAACACCAAGGGTCTTCGAGAAGGTTGGTTTGGAGGCTATCGCCATAAATAATGTGCCGGATGGATCATTTCCCGCCCATCCGCCACTCCCATCTATGGAGACATTGTCATATGCTAGGAGCCTCGTTATAGAATCTGAGGCGGATTTCGGTGTAGGCTTCGACGGCGATGGCGACAGAGCCCTGTTTATAGACGATAGAGGAAGGATCGTTCCAAGCGCAGCGATATTCATAACTCTGGCGGAGCATTATCTGGAGAGGCATAAGGGAGCCTCCATAGTTTATGAGGTTAGCGCCCCCATGTGCATTGAGGAGACTATAAGGAATAAGGGTGGAAAACCCGTTGTCAGCCGGGTCGGTCACACATTCATTGTTGAGAGGATGTTAGAGGAGAAGGCGCCCTTTGGAGGCGAGATGAGCGGGCACTATTACTTTATGGACCTCTACGGATTTGATGACGCAGTCTACGCAAGTTTGAAGGTGGCTGAAATACTTTCTGAAAGGAGAGAAAACCTCTCAAAAATTGTAGATTCTCTGCCAAAATATCCCTCTACTCCCTCAATAAACTTTTACTGTCCAGACGAGAAGAAATTCAGGGTTGTGGATGAGCTGGCGGAAGAGTTCAAATCCGAGGGTTTCACTGTGATTTTGCTGGACGGTGTAAAAGTGATTGAGGATGATGGATGGTTCTTAGTACGTGCATCCAATACAGAGCCTATTATAAGGTTGACGGTGGAGGCTAGGAATGAGGAGGCCCTAAGGAGACTGACACTCTTTGCGGAAGAACGGATAAAGAAGGAGATGCAAGAGGGCGCTTGATTACTCCTGAACTAGCGGGAACCTAAGCAGTGCAGCTATGCCGCCGAATGAATTAAGTTTTTCACCCGCCTCATGTCCAGTGCTTATTATTGTGACCCTGCCGCCTTTCTGTTCAACATCTCTCATAAGCCGTTCGATGAGTTGTTTTTCCTCGCCGGATCCCTGCCCGAGGTAAACGTCGGTTACTAACATGTTTTCAACTGCCCCTAAAGCTGCGGCTTTTTCGATTTCTAGTAAACCGTAAGTTGCATATGGATTTTCCTTGACTATTCGTTCAAGAAACTCCTCAACTGCACGATTTTCCTCAAAAATTCTAAGTTTCTGTATCGCTTTACTAAGGATACCTGAACGCACGGCCTCGTATATTCCCGCTTCTCCGACACTGTTAACGCTTTTCACGTCTATCACTTTCCTAAATATCTCGGGTTTTTTCTCCTCAAGATACTTTATGAAATAATTTTTGATGAATCCAAGTCCCACTATGGCTATTGGAAGTTTCTCTTCAATTAGTATGTTCTCTAGACATTTAGAGGCTGATTTGAAGAGTTCATTCAGAGCTTTTTGTCTTCCGCTTGAGTCAAGTTTTCCAGGTAAATTGATCTTTTCTTCGCTTTTTAGGTCCAGTCCAAAGCCTCGTAGGACAGCGACGCAATATCCCTCATCATCAATTGCAATTATGATTAACGGGGAAACGCCTTTCTCTGTAGATTTCTTTAATTGGTCGATCTGATACTGCATCCACTTATTCTTCACGATTCTAAGAGGCCTGTCTAATGTTATGTTCAGCGTATGATGGGAACCAAGAGCGCCAATATCTTCAGGGCACTCGCATACTATTCCGTGAACTCTCAACCTATTCAAATATCGGTCCCAAATTATCGAATCGACCAATACGCCTAACTGTATGGAAATTCTCCTCCCCTTCTCAGGTCTCTCATAACGATCGCCTAATTTCACCTCCCGCGTCGTCTTCGCGTAGACCCTGTCACCCTTCTGGATTATATTGTACAATACCCATAGGTCATCTAGAACCTCTGGTAACACTGATATGGAATCATGCTTAATATCCATTTGAAGTATTCTCATAGAGATCCGTTGCGTTGCCCTTCATCAGACTGAATACAATAATACAATTGAAATATTGTTAAACATATCGATCAGTTGATATGATTTTGAACCCGGTTCTGTTAACTCTTAGTGTGTTAACTTTTGGTTGTTAATTTTTGTGGGATGGTTTTAAAGGCTTCTAATGAATTGTTTATACTCCTCCTCCCCCATCTTTTTTGCAATTTTTTCTCCAACTCATAAAACTGGTCTTGAATATAAGAAACTTCGCTGGCGAACTTTTTTATAATGTTTGAAACTGCTGGTTGAGTTAACCCAAGGAGTTTGCCAGCCTACCATGACGCCTTCAAAAAAGAGTTCTTCACGTTAAGAAAGCCTAGAACGGAGCACGTCAGCGCCGTAAGGCTCAGGGGAGACCTAAACACAAACATCATGGAAAGGCTGCATGGAACAAGAAGGGATAGAGAAAAGGTTGTAAGGAGGTTGAAAAAGGAAGAGTCGCCGTTCGTGAATGGACAGGACATATTCTACAACTTCATAAGGAAACACATGGGATTGAAAGGATTGACGCCAGCCCAAGCATCTAACGTAGGCTTTGGATTGGGAAGAAACAAGTGGCTGGGACTAATCAAAAAAGCTTTATCCCACAAAAATTAACAACCAAAAGTTAACACACTAAGAGTTAACAGAACCTTGAACCCAAAAATTTATAAAAATCAATCTCTTGTATTTAACATGCCGAGAAACCCAACCTGTCTAAGAAAAAGAAACCCCCTTCTCATCTCCCAGACAGCTTGGGCTTCTCGGTTTCTTCCTTATTCCTATGTTTAGAAAAGCCGCCAAAATACGTCAGTCTCACTCCATTCTTCTCTGCAAAAGTGTTTTCTGTAAAGGTTTTCTCTTCAATTGTGTTCCGCAAATCTCGCATACTGGTTTTCTGTAATCTGGCTGGTATTTCTTGCGGCATCCTGGGCAGTATAAAAGCCACTTAAAGTGAAAACGTATGCCAAACGTTAGAAGTGGTTCAAAGCAGATGCCCATCTGTCTTGCGACGTTTTGAATTGAGTAATCATCAGTTATGATTGTGGGTAAGTATCCATCAGATTTGAGTTTTGCAGCCAAGGCGAGAATCTGCACATCCGAATCAGAAAGATGAGTTAAATCTCCAATCTCTTCCGATATTTCTTTTACCATCTCAATAAAAATCACATCTGGCTGCATTATATTGATCTTTCTTTTCTGCACCGACGCATCAAATCTTATTTTAGGTAGAGACCCCTCTGTAAGTTCATTCCCAACTGCTGGGACGGAATAAATTGGCAAATTGGTATTCATCGGATCAAATCCCGCAATGAATGCGGAGGTATCAAGTATTATCACTTTATTTCTCTTTTTCACTTTCGTATCCTTCTTCTCTGGAAAACAGTAACCTAGTATTCAGACGCTTGTAGAAGTCTCCTCTAAATCTGATGAATGAGGATTCCCATTCGGACTTTTTAACCAAAATGCTGGAGCCCCTACCATTTATCCTTTTCTGATAATCTCCGTCAATCACAAGCATTGCGGTCTCCGGCTTTATCAATTCTATTCTTACCTCTAAATCGGACGGAAATACAAATGGCCTAGCGAGGGTTGCTGGGCATACTGGAGTGAGGACAAAAGCATCAAGGCTTGGATCCAAAACCGGACCTCCCGCTGAGAAAGCGTAGGCGGTTGAACCAACCCTTGAAGATATGATAATACCATCTGCCCTGCAGTCCATAACCATTAAATCGTCTCTCCATATGCGAACATAGAGAAGCTTAGCGAGATGTCTTGAAGTTATGAAAACTTCGTTAAGCGCGTCTGGCAGTCTTGCTCTTCCAATGAAAGATGCAAGTTTGCCATAACGTTCAATAAAATACCTGCCACCAAGATAATTCTCGATGGCCTCCATTGCCTCATTAGGTTGAACTTCTGTTAAAAAGCCTCGAGCCCCCATATCAATTGCAAGGATGGGAGGTTCAGGTTTAGGGAGCCTTAGGCACGTCCTAAGAATGGTTCCATCTCCACCAATCGTTACCACTAAATCAGTCTTCATCTTCCGTATTGTCATTGATTTTTCTGTCTGACCTAGATTTGTTGCGAGACTGGGTTCCAGAAAAACCTTTATCCCTCTATCTTCAAGATCATCCACTACCTTGGATGCAAGATCAATGGATTCTTTTCTGTCTGTCCGAGCGATGATGCCTACGGTTCTTGTCAAGATTTCACACGCCGATTGGTCAATAGGTATGAAGCATTAAAGTTATAAAAGCATTCATAGGTAAAAGATATGCGATAATTTGGGAAGAGGTTAGCATAATTGAGCAAGCCTGTTGACGTAGGAAGTTTGAAGCCTGGCACATATGTGATCATAGATGATGAACCCTGCCGAATAGTCGATCTGGCCAAATCCAAGCCTGGAAAACATGGCTCCGCTAAGGCGCGTGTTGTTGCAATCGGGGTTTTTGACGGTGTAAAAAGAACTTTCGTTAAACCAGTTGACGCGAAGGTTGATGTTCCAATGATAGATAAGAGAAGCGGACAAGTGATCGCTGCTTTACCGACAGGAGTGCAGATTATGGACTTAGAAACCTATGAGGTATTCGAGGCCTCATACCCACAAGAAGAGGACGTGAAGTCCAGGATAACTCAAGGAGTTGAGGTTGAATACTGGAGGATACTTGGCAGGACCAAGATAATGCGTGTGAAATAATGGAATAGGCTGGAGAGTTATTCATCTTTTAAATTCCTTCACCACTTCATCTACTGCGCCGAGTGTTATGTCAATATCCTCACTACTGACGCCGCGATGGGTCACCATGCGGACTTTGGTCTGACCGAACTTTAATGCGAGAACGCCTCTCTCGCGAAGATTATCCACAAATTTTTCTGCTTCAACACCGAGCCCGCGCACGTCAAATATGACTATGTTTGTTTGCACTCTCCTAAGGTCAATATATATTCCCTCAATTTTCGCCAGTCCTTCGGCAAGTTTGCGAGCGTTCCTATGATCCTCCTCCAAACGGTCAATCATCTTTTCAAGGGCTATAATTCCTGGTGCTGCAATCACTCCAGCCTGTCTCATCCCACCTCCAATCATCTTCCTAATCTTTCTCGCCCTTTCTATGAACTCTTCATCACCAACTATTATTGAACCGACTGGGCAACTCAGCCCCTTCGACAGGCAGAACATGAGATTATCCACATACTTCGTGAACTCCCTGACATCGGTCTTTAGAGCAACTGCAGCGTTAAAGATCCTAGCTCCGTCCATGTATAGGGTTAGACCATGGCTTTTGGCGGCTCTGCTGACATCACGTATCTGAGATGGAGTAATTATTGTGCCGCCAGCCCTATTATGTGTATTTTCTATGCAGACAAGAGTCGTCTCGGCTGTATGAATCTCTTTCTCCCTAATAGCCTCCTCAATATCCTTTGGCCTCATAAAACCGAATTCACCTTTGACCGGGATTGGAAGTACACCGGCGATTGAAGAGATTCCGCCAACCTCATACCAGTAGATGTGAGATTCGGCCTCCAATATGATGCTGTCCCCCCTTTTCGTGTTGCTCATCACAGAAACAAGATTTGCCATAGTTCCGCTTGGAACAAGTAGAGCTGCTTCTTTACCCATCTTCTTCGCAGCCATTTCTTGAAGCTTCTCAACTGTCGGATCTTCTCTAAAGACATCGTCTCCAAGCTCGGCATTCCGGATTGCTTCAAGCATTTCCTCTGTCGGCAGAGTTACCGTGTCGCTTCTTAAATCAATCAATCTTTGCGAAAAACCCGCTTTACGCATTTTTTCCACCATGTAGCCAACTATGTTATGTTCGAGGTGATAAAGATTAGCGATCCGCAGCCTTCTTAGGAGATATAGATTTAAGGAAACCGCATTATAAATAGCTCAATTAAATCTACCTTTCATGAAGACCACTAAATGGAGATAACTCGTTGGCTCTTGAGAAACTAGGATCAGCAATCTATGAATCTTTGAAGAAAATATTGCGATCCTCAGTAGTAGATGAGATGGCGGTTAAGGAACTTGTCCGTGACCTGCAAAGGTCTCTTTTACAGGCCGACGTAAACGTAAGGCTTGTTCTTGAGCTTTCCAAACGTGTTGAAGAAAGAGCCCTAAAGGAGAAGATACCCCCAGGGATTCCTAGGAAAGAGCATGTAATAAAAGTTGTCTATGAAGAGCTGGCTCGTTTCTTAGGCGAGAAACCTATTCCTCTATCGGTGAAGCCTGGAAATAGAAATGTCTTTATGCTTGTAGGAATACAGGGTTCGGGAAAGACGACTACTGCAGCGAAACTTGCAAAGTATTTTCAGAAAAGAGGATTTAGGACTGCTCTAATCTGCGCAGACACTTTTCGGCCTGGAGCTTTCGCGCAGCTCAAGCAGTTGGCAGATCAGATTAACGTGCCAATTTATGGGGATGAAGGGGAGAAGGATGCAGTAAAGATCGCTATTGATGGCTTGAGGAAATTTGAGGATTACGAGGTAGTTATCGTTGATACGGCAGGGAGACATAAAGATGAGCACAGCCTGATTGAGGAGATGAGAATGCTTGAAAAAGCCATAAAGCCAGATGAGATCATAATGGTCATTGATGGGACGATTGGACAGCTAGCTTCCGCCCAAGCTGAAGCCTTCAACAAGGCAACTACGATAGGATCAATCATAGTGGCGAAGCTTGACGGTTCTGCTAAGGGAGGCGGGGCCCTCTCGGCGGTTGCATCCACTGGTGCACCGATAAAATTTATTGGTGTTGGGGAAAAAATTGATGCATTGGAGCCTTTCGACCCTCCAAGATTTGTCGGTAGACTTCTAGGGATGGGAGACCTACAGAGTCTAATAGAGAAGGTTCGCGAGGCAGAGGTAAAGATACCGGAGAAGAAGGCAAAAGACTTCCTCAGCGGAAAATTCACTCTCTCAGACATGTATGAACAGTTTGAAGCAGTCAAAAAGATGGGTCCCTTAGACCGCATATTCAGGATGATTCCCGGTTTGGGGTATGAAATTCCACAAGATAAGCTCGATGTTGCAGAAGAGCAGCTCGGTAAATGGAGAGTCATAATACAATCGATGACCCCTGAGGAGAGAGAAAACCCTAAGATAGTGAATTCCTCTAGAATCCGTCGAATTGCAAGGGGATCTGGCACAACGGAAAAGGATGTTAAGAGTTTGATTCAGCAGTATTTCATGCTGAGAAAGATGATGAAGTCTTTGAAGAGGAAGAGACTTCCCTTTTTTGGAAGGAAAATTGGCCTTTAGCATCTGGGAAATATATGGCTTATCAATCTCCGCTGGTATGATGCTGCAAGACAATGAAAACTGTTTTTAAGGTGTTTCCCTGACTTGTTAGCATTGGATCCGGTGTAATGCTGGAGAAAAAAAATGGGGACGGAAAGTAGGAGGGAAAGTGAAGGCTCCGATTACAAGAACGTGTTTGCCCTAGGTTTTGTGAGTTTCTTCACAGATATTTCAACGGAGATGGTTCTAAGTTTACTACCAAACTTTATCGTCAATCTTCCCGGTTCAAATGAAGCCATCTTAGGATTAATTGAGGGATTCGCCGAGGCTGTTAGCTATGGATTGAGGGCGATTTCAGGCGTTTTCTCCGACAGGTTCAGAAGAAGAAAGGCGATTGTTCTCTTGGGATACACGATCTCCAACATCGTCAAGCCTCTGTTCTACATTGTACAGACGGCATCTGAGGCATTTGCAATCCGCGTGGCTGATCGTGTCGGTAAGGCGGTCCGAACGGCTCCCAGAGATGCTTTAATAAGTGAGTCTATTTCTGAAAAGCATAGAGGCACGGCGTTCGGTCTTCACAGAACTCTTGATCAGGCTGGAGCTATAATAGGGCCGCTTATCGCTTTAGGATGCATATTATTCCTCGGATTGTCCCAAAGAGATGTCTTTCTACTCTCTTTCTTACCTGGCATAGTTGCTGTGCTTATTCTACTGATCGGGGTTAAGGAACGAGTTGCCGCGTCAACAAGAAAGCTGAGTCTCCTCCGCGATATAGGAACAGCTGTGAAAGGCAATTTCCTATTTCTCCTCATAATAGTTGCAATTTTTTCCTTAGGCTCATTCAACTATTCATTCGTACTCATATATGCCGAGGAATCGGGCATTCCCATATATATGGTCCCTCTATTCTACACGATCATTAATATAGCCCACACCATAATCGCCATTCCGATCGGCGTTCTCTCTGATAGGATTGGAAAGGAGAAGGCGCTCCTAATTGGTTATGGAGCCTTTCTTTCTGCTGCGGGATTAATGGCCGCGGGCCCACACTTTCTCTTTAGCCCGATCCTTGTATCAGCCGCATTCGGTCTTTATGCAGGCATCGTTGAGACCGTCCAGAGGGCTATGGTACCGGAATATGTAGATAGGGAATTGATAGGGACCGCCTACGGAGTTTACTATTTGGTAGTCGGAATTGCCATGCTTTTCGCAAATACCATTTTCGGATCTTTGTGGCTTCAATTCGGCTCTCGATCAGCTGCTCTCTATAGCATATCCTTCGCTTTATTCGCAATGATTGGAATAATGATCTTTATGCTGCGTAAAAAGTAATCGGTGTCGCTGAGTTCTTACTGTTTTAATTAATTTATTTTTAATTCTGAGATTCCGTTCTCTAATGCCCAGGATGTGATGAATTTCCAGTATTGCCGGTATCTTCTATCCATTAGGAAGAAGTGGCACCAGTCATCTCTGTGGCGGATCCCCCTTCCCATGGCTTGGTTTGAAGCCCTGAAGGCATCCATGATATACCATAAATCTCCAAGTTTCGGATGCTTTTTATTGAAGTAGTTTATTTGAGCCCTTACAAGCGGGTCCCGATAATCAGCGTATGGAAGACCGATATTGAATATTGCCCTTGCTTCCTCGTATGGGAAGTTTGAGCCTTCAGCGTTACGTCCTCTAAATACAGCAAATAGAACGGCGCCTTCTCTTGTCTTTGCCCTTTTCTTGTATTCATCAACTATCTTCGAGTTTTCTGAAGCTCTCAGTCCCTCTATAAAAATAGGCTTGCCATTCAAATAGAGTTCTCCATTCCACTCTTTTATGAAACCGTTTTCACGCCATAATTGAAGGGCATCCATCATAAGCTTTCTTTGCGGGAAAAAGATTAATGCGCCATTCGGTACCTCCGCTAATATCTTGAATATATGCTCTCCATATAGCTTCAGCATCTCCGGATTTCTCTCGGCGTATCGGGTTGTAACCCCCACATCAATGAAGGTTCGTATGTTCTTTTTGGCCATTGTGGCAGAGTACGTCCTGGTTTCAGCCTCTTTTAAGCCTAATACCTCAGTGAAAAGAGCCAGCGGTGAGAGGGTTCCGGACATTATCAACGTTGCATAGACCTCATCCAGGACTGGTTTTATTGCTAGACTAAGGTCTAAACAGCGGTATTCAATTAGATTGATCCCTGAAGATGATTTCCGATAGATTGCAGCATAGCTATCCTTGTTGCTTGATTGTACGAGCATTAGAAAGCTGAGTATCCCATTTAGGTGGCAAATCGGGGGCTCTCCACGCCTAATTTTGTAGTCTCGAATATCATCTACCATAGGCTGATATGAGTCTACAATTTTTGGTATGTCGCCGCCAAGTACATCTTCAAGGTCTTGATGAAGTTCAGAGCCGTCTTTAACCTGAGGCTCCTCTGAGACGCTGCGGCTTAAATAGCCAATTAGCTCGTTAATGAAGAATGATGAGACCCCAAGCCGCTCAAGTTCTCTTCTTGCATTATTTAACCCCCTTTCAGAGAGAGTATCGCTTAAAGCATCCTGACCGATTTTATCAGCGTTATGTGCCTCGTCAAAGATCAAGATTTTCCCATTCATATTGATTTTCGTGGAGGATCGAATTGCCTCGTTGAAGACATACTGGTAAGGCGAAACTATCACCGTACATCTTTCAGAAATCTTTCTAGCGAGAAAATATGGGCATAACCTTTCGGATTTCCCAAACTTGATGAGCCGTTTAATTGAGAGTATTATTGGTATGTCAAGACCGTAAAGGCTGAATTCGGACTTGTACGGGCATCTTCTACCCTTCCTTAAAGACCTACATACTTCGGCGGCTTCGACTGGAGGCAGTCGAACACATACCTTGTTGAGGCAGAGGATCTGCCTGCTAGCCAAAGCAACTCCAGTGAACTCCTCCCCGGTCTTCTTATTAATCTCTTCAACCTCCTGGAGAACCTGCCGAACCTGCTCATGTGTTCTTGTTGCATAGATTATTTTTCGACCCAATGAGAGGGCTACAGACAAGGCGCAAGCAGTTTTTCCAAAGCCATTACAGGCTTCAGCAATTAGGATTCCCCCTGAAGATAAGACTCTTTGGGCATCCCTCATAAAGTCAAGTTGCTGAGGATATGGCTCGTATGGGAAGAAATCCGTGAAGAGGTCGTGATTTTCAGTAACTTTCATTCCCTTATCTTACCCTCAACCTATAATGTTTAAGTTTCAATGAGATTCCTTACAACAACATGAGCTTGCTAAAACGTTAAAAATATTATTCTCGCCAAGGCAGAAAGCATTTTTTAGATTCGTATGTAAAGGTGTTCTAAAAATTAGACATAAATAATTGCCTCTCCTCCTATTTATTGGGCAGGCACTAGAAGATGGCGAAAATCATAACAGTTGCTGTAGCTGCAACTATTCTAGGTTTTTTCTTAATGTTACTTCCTCCTGCGCTAATGACTTTTTATGGAGCGTTTAGGGCTGGAATTGAGGATGGGGCTCAGCAGGCATTGGGAAAGGATGTAAATCAGACGAGAACAGTTGCCGAAGACATGAGTTATGGAGATCTAAGTAGCGGGCTGCGGGTCTTCGAAGAGATTAGGAAGGAAGCTCTAATTCTCGGTCAGACTGACGCAACACCTGTGATTTTCCCACATAATCTAGCCTACATTGTACCTATTATCATTGTAAGCACGATTGCAGCGGCTGTTGTCTCCCTCTGTTACAGGTATAGGCTACTGTAGCCTAGACTTTGATGTGGATTTGATTTTCGATAGCCTCTTACTTGGAAGCAAAATTCTCCTTTCATATTCGTAGACGAGCCTTGAGGTGACGGTCCAAGCTTCTAACGTCTCTGGATCTATGCATATACTCCTGTGTGCTAGTGAAAGTGTTTCGCTTGAGAAGTGACCGGATGGGAAGCCTCCTATGATCGTAGCAAGGTTGGACGCTTCATCTATCTCGGATAGCGTTTCCTCAAGTGTTAAGGGTTGTCCCATCCTAGTAAATGCAATGAGAGATGATGGTTTTATGGTGTTGAGAAGGTTGCGAAGCGTCATTTTCTCAAGGATGAGTAGAGGCGAGCCTTCTATTGGAACTTTCCCATACTCGAAAAGTTGCTCCATGAGTCCTATGAATCGGTTCTGGTTTCTTGGGAGTCTTACATGTGGCGTAATGTGTATTATATAATCATTATAGGTGTGAACGTAAATCTTGAGTAAGCCTTCCCTGTTTAGCGGTGAATTCAATGCTTCCAAAAGGCAGAAGTGAACGATGTCCGGTCTCCCCCTCTTTTCGTTGTTCGCAAGTCTCTTCATAGCTGAGTGATGATATGACCTGTCGAGGATTATGCGGCTTGGATGTTTTCCACGTTTCTTAGAATATCGCCTTATCCCCGGATGGTCCCAAAGTTCTTCTGGAACCGGCTCCAAAGCCGACTCTGCCAGAATTATCGTCAGCATCTCCTAATCCCTTCATAACTCTTCCATAACCTTCATATTAAATAGGAGCTCGTATCTTAGATCATCATATGATAGAGGCTATTCTCTTCGATCTCGGAGGCACCTTGATAAAGACTGCATCGCCTCACATAATCCTTGAAAAGATTCTAGCCGCCCATGGGATTCAAAGTCAGCCGGAGAGAATCTTTAAGGCATATGAGGAATCAAGCTTGGAGATTAAACCTGAGGAATACCTTCTGCCCTATGAAGATTTCTGGAGACTATTCAATGGAAGAATACTCCGCAAGATTGGCGTACAGGATGACGGCAGGCTAGCTGACGCGATAACCACCGAATGGTGGGACAATGCTGACCTCTCACTTTATCCAGATGTTAGGGAAACGCTGAAGGAGATCAGAAAATTAGGTCTTAAAACAGGGATAGTAACAAACGGATACTCAGACGACATCACCGAGGTTCTCCGAAGGACTTACTTGGATGGGCAGTTCGAGGTTCTTATAGGAGCCGATTCGGTAGGGGCGCGGAAACCGAGCCCCGCAATATTCTTGTATGCAACCGATAAGCTTAGAGTGTATCCCTCAAATGTCCTCTTTGTCGGAGATGATCTTAAGATGGATTATAATGGTGCTGAGAAGGCTGGTCTCAAACCGCTTTTGATCGACAGAGAAGGCTTGGTGAGGGCTAGTGTCAGAAAGGTTAGCAGTTTAAGAGAGATATTAAACCATATCTGAGTTAGCGAGTTTCCTTCTTTAGTAGATTTTTTTTCTCCTCCTCGCTCAACTCGACGAAGCCTTTCTCTTCCGTTATGATTGCGATATCAAAGTTGTCCCCTGTATAGACATCCCTCTTCATAGCCGACATTATAGCTCTTGCCGCCAATTCTAAACCATCCTTTAACTGGATCTTCTCGTTATAGCCGCTTTCGAGAACACCATAGGCCACTGGTGATCCTGAACCGGTCGCGATAAGGTTGTCCTCAATTGTGCTTCCAAAAGGGTCCAAATTGAAGAGGTGGTAACCTTCAGAGTCATATCCTCCGAGAATAACCTGAATCATGTAGGGGTAGTATCTCTGAGAGAAGAGCAGCGTTGAGGCTAGACTTGCCACAGCCCTTACAGGAACAATTCTCTTCCTCTGATATTGATAGATTGAGGCGTTAGCCCTAAGAATATCGAGCAGATTAATAGCTTCAGCTGGAACCCCCGCAATCGTCATGCCAATATTCCTAGTCACCATATAAAGTTTCTTCACCCTCTTATGCGCAACAAAGCCTGGAAGCATCGTCGCCCTCGTATCAGTCGCCATAATCACACCATCAGCGCATTTGAGGGCCAATGTAGTCGTCGCCTTCAACTTCCACCCATCAGGATTATTAAGATACATGTAAACTCCCCGGGCAAGCATGAAAAATAGAAGCACAATATATAAACTTTTGGAAGTTGAGGGACGATTAGAAGTTTAGGGAAAAACTCTTATAGCGAAAGGAGAAACAGAAATAACTAGTTGAAGGGCCGGTGGCTCAGCATGGCTAGAGCGTTCGGCTGATAACCGAAAGGTCGCCGGTTCAAATCCGGCCCGGCCCACCATATTTTTTAAGTGAATCCTTAAATATCAGAACATGGTCCCCCTCTAATTGATGAGTATGAAGGCTAAGTACGCGCATCTGCTTGGGGATGTGGATGTTAGGCGTTGGTTTGAGAATTTTGCATTTCAAATCGAGATGCAAAAGAATATGCCAACTTAATCGTAAGTATAACCGTTTATGGAATTAAGCCGAATAAACCGCGGCGGTGCTAAACGTTATGGCCTTTGAAAACTATTTTCAGAATTTGCAGCTTGAA